>JAVHRG010000203.1:0-5952 GCA_036171535.1 Sulfurospirillum sp.
AAAGAGACGATTGATGCAATGAATTTTTTTGATCAAAAAGTCTATTTTGCGAAAGACGGTGCATGGGTTATTGGCTGGCTTTTAGTGCACATCCAATAGCCTCACACGACTTTCTTTAAAAAGGCACTTCCACATTTAGGACAATTCCCATCCCACTCTAATAAATGATGTCCATGACATTTCTGACAACTAGGTTTATGTAAAACCTTTGGGACAAGAGACGAAGGATTGTGCGTGTGTTTTTTAAAAGCAAATTGTTTTACATGTAACCATAAAACTTTGAGGACTTGAATCAAAAATCGTTTGGGGTGAGGTTTTTCTTGTAGATGTCTGCAATCAAGACAGACCATCCATTTTTTCTGTAAACGAATATGACGATATGTTCGTGCGAGTGTTATATGCTCTGTTTCGTAACTACAAAGAGGACATAAGAGATAATGCTTTGCTTCCATAAAGTATCCTTTACAAGCGATCCCTGCTTTTGCGATATAGTGTATCACATATTATCCCAAGCACTTTAAGTTCCAGATTAATTTTAACTCAAAAGAGAATTTGCCGATATAGAGTTAGCTCTTTATAAGGAGTATATAATGGACGCACTCAATAGTAGCATCCCTTCAAGCACTGAAATCTATGCGATGAAGCAAGCAATGAAGGTTCAAGAACAGATGGTTTCAAAAATGTTGGAATCTCTGCCTCAACCGACAGATACTGCATCAGCGCAAGTTTCAGGGCTAGCATCAGAGGGCATCGGGTCAAACCTTGATCTCAAGGCGTAACCCAAAGCTGAGATAACCCTTTTGGGTTATCTCCATTTCTTTACATGTAAAGGAGTAGTTTTTCACCCAAAGGTAAAATTTCCGCAATAATCGCACTATAGGTGAGCCCTTCATCGTGAAGGTGTTTCAAGAGTTTTGGTGCATCATGTTGAGACACCGCCATCAAAAGTCCGCCAGAAGTTTGAGCATCGTACAAGATGATCTCATCTTTGTGAGGCACTTTGGCGTATACTTTAGAACTTAAATAACTTTTGTTCGTATACGCTCCTGCTGGAATAATTCCCATATCTGCCATTCCTCTAGCTTCGTCTAAGATCGGAATATTTTTAAGCTCAAAAGCAATCGTAACACGGTTAAAACTCATCTCATAGCTGTGTCCAAAAAGTCCAAAACCTGTCACATCGGTACACGCACTCACATCATATTGGCGCATAATGCGTGATGCTTTATGGTTGAGCGTCGCTAGGATAGAAGCAACCTTTTCAACCACTTTAGCTTCGAGCATATCTGCTTTAATTGCCGTCGTTAAAATGCCCATTCCCAAAGGTTTCGTTAAAATCAGCACATCACCAATGCGAGGCGTATTGTTTCGATAAATCTTTTTAGGATGTACAAAACCCGTCACACTCATGCCATAGGTCATTTCAGGAGCTTCAATGGTATGCCCACCAATGATGATACCGCCGCACTCGACAACCTTGCTTTGTCCACCTTCTAGTATCTCTTTAAGCACTGAACGCGGTTGATGACAGCCATCAAATCCGACAATGTTCATAGCCGTAGCCACTTCGCCACCCATGGCAAAGACATCGCTCAGAGAGTTTGCCGCTGCAATCTGTCCGTACACATAAGGGTCATCCACCACAGGAGTAATGATATCAACCGTTTGTACGAGTGCGCGTTCTTCATCGAGATAATAAACACTCGCATCGTCACTGGTATCCATACCGACCAAAACATTCTCATGCGTGCAGGAAAGCCCACCGATAGCCTCTGTGAGGTCTCCCGGACCCAGCTTGGCAGCGCAACCAGCAGCTTTGACGTATTTGGTCAATTTTGCTTCGTTATTCATTTGGTACCTTAATTTCAAACTTTTTGTCCATACAATGGACAAAAAGTGGGTGAGCCTTCCGCTTAGTTAGCGTAGCGTGAGAAGCTTTGCTTTGAAAGCGTTATTATAATGATATGGTGCCATCTCCACCAAAAAGCATCTCAATCGTGCCAAAAGCATTGCCGATTTTACCGGCTTTAAGTTTGTCGCTCACGCCAAAAAATTCTAAACAAACGCCACAGGAATAAATTTCGACGCCTTTAGCTTCAAGGGCTTTGAGCACTTCCATAATAGGCGCACTCTCATCCGCAGTCGTTAGAAGAACGGCTTGATTCACACACACAATGCGCTTTGGAAGTTTAGGGAGTTCCAATATGGACTTCAAAAATCCTACAATGAGCTTTGCTCCGAGCTCGCCTTCGCCGACTTTATCGCTTTTAAGAAACAAGGTTTTGTCTAAAAATTTCTCATCTTTAGCATCGACAACGGTTTTACATGTAAAGCCTTTGACGATGGTAATAAGGCTTTTGCCTTCACCCAAATCTTGCGCTCTAACGTCAAATCCGCCATTTTGTGCAAAACGTGTCACGTTTTCTTTGGAGGCTAAAGAGCTAACGGTCACTTCAAGAACAGAGTCATTGGGGAGTGTTTCTAACGCTTTCTTAGTTTGTAAAACGGGCTCTGGACATGCTAATCCACTGCAATCTAATTTCATGATTTTCTCCAGTAAGTATAATTAAGTTAGTCTAAACCTTAGACCTAAAAAAGAGGGAAGAGAGAATTTTATCCTCTCTTATTTTGCATTCATTATTTTTTCAATCCACGCACTTGCTTTTTCTACCGTGTCAAATTTTTGACTTTTTGCCACTTGATTTTGACCTTCGTAAAAACGAACACGAATACCGTCTTGCACCTCATCAATTTTGATGCGTGTAATACGGTCAGCATTGAGATAAACTCTATCGTTTAGTTTAACAAACATTGTAAGCTCCTTTATCTTTATTGTCTTTATTCTAGCACGATTTTGGTAAATTATGAATTTAGGAAATTGTTTTGTGTTATACTTTAAGTGTGAATATTTTTAGGATGAAAAGGTCACAATTATGGCACATCTATTTTGGATCTTTTTGATAGCTTTAACATCAACATCCATACTAAGCGCAGATGTTCTCACTACAATTTTTGAAACAAAAAAAATACGTGTTTGCATTTGGCCAGAGTATTATGGTATCTCTTATGTCAATCCAAGAACGCAAGAGCTCACCGGTATTGACATTGATTTAGCAAAAGAGTTTGCCAAAGATTTGGGTGTCAGTGTAGAGTTTAAATCCAGCTCCTTTGCCACACTTACTCAAGATATAAACGTACATTATTGTGATATAGCCATGTTTGCCATCGGTCATACGGAAGAGCGAAAAAAACACCTTAGCCTCACAACACCTCATCTTGCAAGTGATGTATACGCTATTGCTGCCAAAAGTAACCACCGTATCCAAACGTGGGACGACATCGATAAAGAAGGAGTTGTTGTTGCTGTTGCTAAAGGAACTTATCATGTAAGTCTGATGCAAAACTACCTCAAAAAAGCCAAACTGCTTATCGTCGATTCTCTTCATGCACGAGAACAAGAGGTTGAAGCAGGGCGTGCAGATGTCTTTATGAGTGACTACCCTTTTGGTATTTATATGCTTGAAGAACAAGATTGGGCAAAGCTTATCAAACCAACCAAACCATTTCACATCACGCCTTATGGTTGGGCAGTCGCAAAAGATGAGCCTTCTTTTGAGCAAAAAGTTGAAACATTTATCAAAGCTATCAAACATGATGGTAGGCTTTTAATTGCTGCAAAACGTCATCATTTAGAACCTATTGTTGTACTCGAGTAATTCCATGAAACAGTTTTTGTTAGAGGAGCGAAAGATTACTCGGTATATTATCGCAGCGATTGCTATTTTTGCGATGATTATTGGGTTTATTGTTATGGCACTCTCAAGCTTACGCCAAGAAGCCATCCAAACACACCGCCATATTGCCAATCTTCATGCCTATACAATTGAAGAACATTTTTCTCAAATCCTTCAACATGCAAATATAACAATAGATCGTATCCCACTTTTAAGTAATGAATCAACCTCCAATATAGCTCTTTCGCCTGTTTTTACTGAACTTTTGCATAATGCACCCTATTTACGCTCACTCTCTCTTTTAAATGATGAAGGTGTTATCATCGCAAGTTCTCATGAAGCCAATATTGGCAAAAAAGTACCCGTAGAAAATTTTCTGCCTATCCCTTTTGGAAAAACGCCCTTACTTCGCATTGGTGTTCCATGGGCTGGAAGAGATTTTGATAACGCCCATTCTAGCACTATTGAAGAGCCTATTCCTTCTGCTGAAATAACCTTTTTACCCCTACTCAAAAAAGCTTTTTTTGAAGACAGGTTGTACTACGTCATTGCCAACATCAACATTGACTATCTTACCAATCGCTATACAAACACCCTACCCACAGATCAAGGTTATGTCTCTTTGTGGAGGATAGATGGGACTCTTTTGGTCTCAACCAATACCCAATTACGTCTTGGATCCTCACACTACAACCTTACCCATCCACAAGGAAACGAAGACTTTTTTACCCACCTACGAAATGAAACACATACTCTTTTAGATGTTTTTCGTCTCGCCAAAGTTTTTCCTTTTATTGTAGAAATTCAAACCAATGAAGCCAATACCCTTGGTTATTGGGATAAAGAGCGTCAAAAAATACTAGGTATCATCACGCTTCTCATTACACTTACGGGAGCACTAACACTGACATTAATTGCGCGTTACTACAAAGAAAATAGCCGTCAAAGAGAACAACTCTCCTATGAAAAACAATTCCGCGTTGCTATGGAAGCAACACAAACAGGTCTGTGGACATGGAATCTCAAGACAAATCAAGTAACATGGGATCCACAATGTTTTTTACTCCTTGGATACCAACCCAATGCCTTTGAAACACCTTGGGATAAAATTTATCAACTCACACATCCTGATGATGTGAAGGATATGCTACTTTCCATTCAAGATCAGATTCTGGCACGGTCAACTTTTTTGATTGAACGTCGAATGAAAACCGCTTCTGGAGAGTGGGTCTGGATACAAGTAAGAGGTAAAGTCATTGAATTTTCAGAGCAAAATGAACCTTTACTGCTTACGGGTGTTTACATCAATATTGATACACAGAAAAAAGTTGAACAACTCCATCTTTCAGCCGTTGCGTTTGAAACACAAGAGGCTATTCTTATCACCGATGTCAAAGAAAAGATTTTAAAGGTGAATGAGGCTTTCACACGTATTACAGGCTATAGCGACAATGAAATCCTTGGTCAAACACCCCGAATCCTTCATTCAGGGTATCACGATAAAGCCTTTTATCAAGTGATGTGGAAGGCGCTACTTGAAGAAGGTTTTTGGCAAGGAGAACTTTGGAATAAGCGAAAAAATGGTGAAATCTATGCAGAATTTATCACCATCACCGCTATTCGTAATGATCAAGGAACCATCACCCACTTTATCGCCAATTTTAACGATATAACCACCAATAAAGTAGAACAACTCAAGATTCAAGAACTGGCTTACTACGATCCTCTAACCCGACTAGCAAACCGTCGCTTGTTAGAAGAATCTTTGCACAAAACCTTAAAACACTGTCTTTATGAGAACCATTTAGGGGCATTACTCTTTATTGATTTGGATTACTTTAAAGAGCTCAATGATACCTTTGGTCATGATGCAGGCGATATGCTTCTGATTCAAACTGCGGCGCGTCTTAAAGAGGCTATCAGGGAGAGTGATCTTGTCGCCCGTCTTGGTGGCGATGAATTTATTGTCTTACTGAAAGACATTGGCAAACAATACGGTAGCGCTAATCATCTTACCGAAAATATTGCGCATAAAATTCTCTCGCTGTTATGCAATCCTTATGCTCTGGCACATGGAAATTATCAACTAGGCGCAAGTATCGGGTGTACTATTTTTGGAAATGATTCTATGAAAAACAGTACGATGCTTCTTAAAGAGGCTGACCTTGCCATGTACCAAGCCAAAGAAAAAGGGCGCAATCAGGTTTGCTTTTATAAA
>JAVHRG010000203.1:6052-13670 GCA_036171535.1 Sulfurospirillum sp.
CCTTGCCATGTACCAAGCCAAAGAAAAAGGGCGCAATCAGGTTTGCTTTTATAAAACCTCTTCTTAACAATATTTTTTAACACTTCAACAATACGGTTGGTTTTAGAGTTGCACGCGTCATGGCTTTGGGACTTGCTATTTATTGTTGCTGCTTCTGCCCTTTTGTGCGCAACGGCGCAAAATATCACGATGTTAGCGATTTTTCGAGCAGGCTGGGGATATGGGAATGCACACTTTTTTGCAACAGCGCTCATTCTTTTAAGTGCACTCTCCAGCAACCACCACAAAGCCATTGGTTTATTTGAAGGTTCCATCGGATTTGGTATCGCAGCAGGTTCTCTTTTGGGAGGCTTTGTAGGTCAATATTCATGACGCTACCCTTTTTTAGTCACGGGTGCTTTAACCGTTGTCGCTTTTTTAGATGTTCATAGCAATTTTCATCATTTTAAACGGTGGGGCTTAAAATTCCTTATCTTGTAGCAGCCTGTTTATCGCTTTTGTCCTTGGCACTCATAACCCATACCAATAAAAAACATCCAAAAGCCCTCTAAAAATATCGACACTATTTTTAATATAAGTACGAATAAAAGTGGTGTAGCTCTTATCAAAAAAGCGGATCAAAAATTGCTTTTCGTTGATATATTCCTGCCCCTGCAGGAGTTTTCATGCATCCAAAAGGAAATGCACCATGAAAGTTTACGGGATAGTATTAGCATGTATCGCAACCACTTTATTAGCAGACCTTGCCTATTTTGAGCGTGATGTCAATCAAACGCAACTGGAACAATGCAAAGCATTTTTCACACTGGAGAAAGATGTTAAAACGATTCATCTGCTCAATGGTCAAACGCTAGAGTTTAAAGATGAATATCTGGGCGATGACCCTGAGTACAAAACACTCCTCTACACACTCAAAGGCTGTTTTTTCAAAGAGAAATATCTTATCTACAGTGATTTTATGCCCGATAGTGAAGCCTATTACGCCCTTAATTTGCGCGATGGTAAGGAAATGAGACTCGATGGTATGCCTTATCTTAGCCCTACTCAAAACTATTTTGCAACCGAAGCAGAAGAGTCCCACCGCATCAGTATTTACACCTTTGAGAAAGATCGCATTATCAAAGTTTTTACCCATAAATTTCATGCGCAGTGCGTTACGCAACACACTGCATGGGTAGATGATCACACGCTCAGTTTTGAACTTGAATGTGATGGAATCTTTGATGAAGATACCAATACAACTAAAGAAAACACCACAGAGAAATTCAAACTGATTCAAACTGATTCAAAATGGGAGATAATACAACCCTAAGTCTTAGTTTTAAAGTGTATTTTCAAGGCAAGCTGTAACGTTCATAAACAAGAGTATACTGTATTTGAAAGGCTCTTACATGAACGATCAGCAGCTTCTCTCCCTTTTTGTAGGGATTATCATGGTGTGCATGGTAATTATTGCCACCGCTATTGTTTTTCTCACAATCAAACATATCCAAACCATGCACAAAGCAACCGCGTTTATCGCCCTTAGCCAAAATGAACTGAGCACTCTGTGCCAAAAAGCCACATTTATGCTAGACGATGTCAGCGAACTCATAGCTACGATCGAAGAAAAAAGTCACTTCTTAGCACTGAAGGCCTCTGGTGGTATCGCTCAACTCACCAATGTCTCTCTTGCCATTAAAACATTTTCGCAGCTATTTAACAAAAATTCAACCCAAAAAGAGGATACTATGAACCAAAATAATTTACTCAGTTTCGCACTCGGTGCGACTATTACAGGTATTAGTGCCTATTATGTTTATAAAAATCAAGATGAAATCACTAGCAAAATCAACGATCTTGAAGAGACATTAGTCGATGACTACGAAGTTTTAGTGGAGAAAGCAAAAGCAAAGTTTGAAACACTCAGCCAAGCCTTTCAAGAGACAACCCAAAAAGTGATGAACACCGATATGGACGATGTCATTAAAGGAAGTGAACTTAAACACTTAATGAAAAAACTTGACAAGCTTCAAAAAGAGATACAAGTTCTGACTAAAAACTAATCCTTTGCGACACAGACCTACGCAGGACCAACACGTGAGCGATTGGCTTTGCGTAAGGCTCTCAGTGTTGTAAGAGCCAGTGCAATAATTGCAGGTCCTAAGATAAATCCCCAAAATCCAAATGTCGCCAAGCCACCAACAATTGCAAAAAAGATAATAAATTCATTGAGACGTTTTTTTCCGTTGCTGAGTATTTTATTCACTAGATTAAGAAGAACCAGCTTGACAATATTGTCAATAAAAAAAGCCAAAATGGCCCACGAATACGCCACAATCACTATGGCATTGAAAGTATTCCCTTGAAAGTATTCATTTGCCGCAATCGGCATCCATACCAACGCTGTTCCCGCAACGGGAATAATGGATGAAATACCCACTAAAAACCCTAACAATAAAGCGTTATAGCCATCAAAAAAAGCGATAAAAATACCAAAAGCAATCCCTTGCGCAACCATCACACCCGTAAGCGTGTAAAATACTACTGCCATAGTCGTTGTCATATCGTCCAAAAAATCCCGTTTGGTAGAGCGATTGAGCGGAATAATTGGGAAAAGAAACAGGATAATTTTGCGTCCGTATAAGCTCAGAAAAAAGAAAAATACAATCACGATTGCCATATCCACCAACATGGACATAAACGTTTTAAGACCATTCCCAAGCCAGCTCGCTAAAAAAGCAATGATTTCGTCTTTATGAAGTTTTGACATTTCAATAAGACTTTCAAAAGGGTTCACAATCCACGTCATATAACTCGGCAAATGCTTACTTTGCTCTTCAACCTGATCGCCGATGGAGCGAATCATATCCAGCGTATCAGAGGGATGACTGAGAAGATTGAATAAAAAAAGTGTAATCGGCACAAAAATAATCAGTGAAAAAACTAACGTGACAATACTTGCCGAAAGCACAGGTGCACTCTTTTTAAGTACATTATAGTTGGATAGAAACCGCTCAAGAAGATGATGGAGCGGTGAAACGGCCATTGCCATCAAAAGGGCAACAAAAAAACTTTTTAAAAATGGGAAAAAGAGCCAAAGTATCAGTGCTAAGATGCCACATCCAAGCCAGCGTAAAAAAGAGTTTTGTGCCATGGTATCTGCCTTTAAATAACTGAATAAAATCGGTTAAACTACAGTATACCCGAATACTCTTGCCTTCAAGATTTAACTCTGAAATACACCCCTCTATGCCTCTTTTGAAGGCACTTTGATCGCCGATTTGGCAAAGCACACATAAACGTTTTGAGATGGAAAAAAGTGGTAACGCTCAAAGTATTCAAAACTCTCTACACACTCTAAGACATGATTGCCTATCATGATTTTGAGCGAAATTTCATTGGTTTTAAGGACATGTAAAACATCGCGTATGACGCCTGTCAAACAAACCGTATCGTCTTTACATGTAAAAGGCTCAATCGAGACTGAAATATCACGTGGGTTGATCGCGACTCCTCGTTTTTCGCCGATGCGATATGTCTTTGGAAGTGACATACTTTGTGTTTCATCAAAGTCAAAAAAGCGCTCATCACCACTTTCACGCCACTTTCCGACAATCAGATTGGTCGTTGAAAAATCCATCAAACGCCCAAAATGAAGCCCGACTTTGCGTGTAGCAATTTCATTGAGCCATAACAGATCATGACTGGCGATGACGATGGTCGTCCCCCATATACGATTGGCATGTAAAATCGCGTCGGTAAATTGCGGAACACCACTGTAATCGAGGCTGTTGGTTGGCTCATCAAGCAGAAGCATTTTAGGGTGAAGGACAAGTCGTGAAGCCAGTGCAACACGCTGAGTTTCACCACTGGAGAGTTCATGCCATGCGCGGTGCAGAAACTTTTTAGGTAAAAGTCCCACCAATTCTAGCACTTCGTTCATGCGATTTTCTGCATCCTCCAAGGTACCTCTTATCTTCAGGCCAAAGAGAAGATTCTCCCGTACCGTGCGCTTAAGCAAGTACGGTTCGGGCAATAAAATACCAATTTCACGTTTTACATGTAAAGGGATGGAACTCGCATCAAAATCGCGATAGTTTAATGTTCCACTCTGTGCGGCTTCTAAAAAAGCAAGGTGACGCAGAAGCGTACTTTTACCACTGCCGTTTGAGCCTACCAGTCCCAAAATTTCGCCTTCATGCACCTGTAATGCTTGAATGTCCAAAACAGGCTTTTCACCATACAAGGTTCGTAAATTTTTAAGTTCATACATCAATGTACTCATACGACTATTCTCGCGCGTTTTTTCAAAAAGAAGAGCATAAAATTAAGCAAAAAGGCGATACTCATCAGCACCAATCCAAGCGAAATTCCCATGGCAAATTCGCCTTTATTGGTCTCCAATGAAATTGCCGTGGTAATGGTACGTGTGAACCACTTAATATTGCCGCCAATCATCATCGCAATCCCCACTTCGGCTACGACACGACCATACGCTGCCACAGCAACGGCGATCAGTGCATGACGAAGTTCCCACACAACGCTTTGAATCATCTGCATCATCGTCAATCCAAAAGAGGCAAGTGTGAGGTAAAGCTTCTTTTCCATTCCCTCAACGGCCGTAGCACTCAAAGAGACAATAATTGGCAAAGCTAAAAGGGTTTGACCGATCACGATACCCGGTAAGGTGTAAAGCAATTCATAGCTTCCAAAAGGCCCACGATTGGAGATAAACGCGTAAACAATCAAACCAACCACCACAGTAGGAATGGCAAGCAGTGTGTCAGAGATGAGCTTTAAAAATTTTCGTCCAGGAAATTGAAAAAAGCCCAAACAAAAGCCCAAGGGAAGACCAATGGCAATGCTAAAAATAATGGAAAGGGTTGAACTTCTAAGCGTTATATCAATAGCAGATATGGTTTCAGGATCAAGATTGATGAGCAACCAAAATGCCTCTTTTAAGCCCGATAAAATAAAATCCAAAATTATCCCTACTTTTACATGTAATTTAAAAAAAGATACGCTACACTACAAACATGCTAAATAAACATATTCGGAGGATTATTCAATGTTTTCAGTAAAGAACCGCTTAAAAGGTAAAGTGCTTTTCTCGCTTCTTGCCCTCAGTTCGCTCTTATGTGCGGCTGACCTTAAAATGGCAACCACTACGAGTACGGGAGACACAGGTCTTTTAGACGTGCTTGTTCCCAAATATAAAACCGATACCGGTGTTGACCTTAAGTGGGTCGCCGTTGGAACAGGTAACGCTTTGAAACTAGGTGAAAACTGCGATGTCAGCGTACTTTTCGTACACTCCCCATCGTCTGAAAAAACCTATATGGAAAAAGGATTTGGCGTTGAGCGAACCCCTGTCATGTACAATGACTTTGTTGTTATTGGAACCCCTGATATGAAAGCCAAATTTGCCGGTAAAAGTATTTCAGAAGTTTTCAAAATCATCGAAACGGAAAAGATTAAATTCGTCAGCCGTGGTGATAAATCAGGAACGCATGATAAAGAAAAAGGTGTCTGGAAAGAGGCTTTAGGTCATACACCTGAAAAACAACCATGGTACCTCGAAGCTGGTCAAGGCATGATCGCTACGATCAACATTGCTGCTGAACAAAAAGGTGTCACCTTGACAGATCGTGGAACCTACATCAAATACGAAGCAAATTACAAAGGTAATCCACCATTGGTTATCGTCTATGAAGGAGCAGATGCGCTTAAAAACTTCTATTCTGTCATCGCAGTGAATCCGCAAAGATGTGCCAATACCGATTATAAAGGCGCTCTACAATTTATAGAGTGGGTCACCTCTGATAAAATCCAAACTGAAATCGCTAACTTTAAACTGATGGATAAACAACTTTTTTATCCAGACTTTAAAACTCGCGCCAAAAACTAATAGTAAGGTTGCCCTTTTCAGGGCAACCTCTATGAACTTAAAAGAACGCTAAGACTTAACCTTAAATCCTAATACACATGAAATATTACATAATCTTCATAGCACCAAAATAGCTTACTGCACTTTAGTCTTCAAACTCTTTTTTATTTCGAGGTTTTAGAAACAACTCTTTGAAACGCTCATTGGCATAGTCTTCGATGTCCGCTTGAAGCTTGCGGTAATTGTCCATAAATTCACGCGCTACAGGAGTCAGTGTTGTCCCTGCATCTTCTCCACCACCTTGTTTGGTTTGCACCATGGTATCGTTGATATTGCGTTGTAAAATTTTGATGTGCGTCCATGCTTTTTTATAATTCATGCCGATTTTTTCAGATGCTTTAGAGATAGACCCCTCTTGCTCAATCAGCTCCAAAATCTCTGTTTTTCCTTTACCAAAAAGCAATTCACCTTCAGCATTTTCGATCCATGTTTTCGTTTTCACATACAAACGTGGACGTAGTTTTTCTTTAAAACAGCCAAGTTCACAAAACGTTACATCGTAGTTTTTCTCTTTTAAGGTACCACGAATCTTTTTAAGCCCAATACCCGCAGCCGCAGCTCGCGCTGCTTTACATGTAACGCGATTTTTTTCATCTAACAGTGGCGCAAGACGATTTTCTGCCTCTATATCGTATATACCGCCCTCAAGCTTGCCAAACTGTCCTAGTTCACATGCGTCAATGCGTATATCCATTGCTTTGGCACATGCTCCTACTTCAAGGGTCGAACACTTCAGTTTTGCAGCGATTTTATACCCATCCGTGCAGTTTAATTTGCCTTTTTCGTTCAAATATTTCTTAATCAGTTCTTCCATCTCAGACATTTTCTACTCCTCAACAACAATTCGTTGTGGATTGCGGTAAACATTCATCGTATCACCTCTCACAAAACCAATAAGCGTCAATCCAAATTTCTCAGCAATCATAAGGCCTAAACACGTTGAAGCCGTGCGTGAAGCTAAAATAGGAATCTGGTGCATCACCGCTTTGGCGACCATCTCGGAAGAGAGGCGACCGCTCACCATCAAAAAGGCATTGCGGACATCAACACCTGCCATTTGAGCTTTCCCAACGACTTTATCAATCGTATTATGCTGTGCAATATCTTCACCAATGAAGTATGTATTTGCATCGGCAAAAAGCTTTGCTGTATGCACACACCCTGTTTGCTCGTACAAAGGACACTCGGTGTAAAACTGGCTCATCTCTTTACAAAGAAGCGCTGCTTTGAGCGTAAAATCACTTTTGATGACTTTTGCTTCAATCGCTTCAGGGTCAATGTTCGCCGTCATACTTCTGCCACAACCGCTAATAACAACGCCTTCAGCATTCAATTTTTTAATGTTGGCAACATTTACTTTCGCTTCGATGTGCACTTGCATGCCATCATTGAGGAGTTTGAGTGAAGTGACATCGCTAAATTTTTCAATGATATTCTCGCTCATCAAATAGCCAATGGCAAGCGCTTCTTGATCAACCGGTGTTGCCATAACGGCACCCACTTTTTCGCCATTGACGTAAATTTCTAACTTGATTTCACGAACAAGTATATCGTCTCGCTCAAACTTCTCTTTGCCCTTAATTTTAGTAATCTTAGTTGAATAAACTGGCTCCATACCTTCCCCTTAACGTGCTTGTTTCGCATATTGTAGCACTAAAAAATAAATAAAGAGCAAGAGATTTTACGCTC
>JAVHRG010000204.1:0-2724 GCA_036171535.1 Sulfurospirillum sp.
CTATTCTGACTTTCGCCATCGGAACGAACAGAAAGAACTTCGCAAAGCAATCAATCAAAATGAACTCTCAATGGCCTATCAGCCACAAATTGACACCAATGGCTGTGTATATGGTGTCGAAGCGCTTGTACGATGGAACAGCCCAACACTTGGGTATGTTCCACCCAATCATTTTATACCTTTAGCGGAAGCTTCTGGGCTTATGCCAAAAATTGGACGATTTATTATTGAAACAGCCTGCAACGAGATAAAAGAACTCCATCTCAGACTAGAACGCCCTTTTCAAATCTCTATCAACATCTCTGTACGACAATTTATGGATCCTGGGTTTCTAGAACATCTTTTAGAAATTATTGAAAAAACACATATGCATCGTCTCTCTATCACACTTGAAGTGACTGAAAATCTGTTTATTGAAGATATCCATTACATCTTGCCACTATTACAACAGATCCGAGAAATGGGCATTCAAATTTCAATGGACGATTTTGGCACAGGATATTCATCTTTGAGTATGCTCCGTAAACTTCCTATTGATGAACTCAAAATTGATAAAAGTTTTGTTGACGAAATTTTTGAAGACGAAGCTGCTGCTAAAATGGTACAAAATATCATTGCGATTGGAAAAAACTTTGGAATGCATATTCTTGCAGAAGGGGTTGAGACGAAGGAGCAAAAAGAGATTTTAACCACCTTTGGATGTGATCGTTTCCAAGGCTTTTACTTTGCAAAGCCACTACATAAAGAAGATCTTTTTTCTTTTTTACAAGAGAAAACATTTATATGTAATCTATAAACCTTCATTTTTTAGCAAATTCAGATGCAATTTAATAAATTTAACCCAAACTACTGGTTAAAAGAAACCTTGCTATTGATTTTTAATGAACCTACTTAAAACTTTAGAAAAATTCAAACTATATATGTGTATTATTAGAGCGCAACCTATACAAGCTTTATTCATTATAAGCTACATTTTTGAAATCAATTCTAGAATTTTGTTATTTAAAAATAAATTGGAGCACAAGTGATGATAGATTTTCATACAGTGTATTTACTGACACATACTATGTCACTTTTGTATATTGAAGATGATTCTTCGTTTTTAGAAGAGAGTAGTGAAGTTTTTAAAGAGCTTTTTGCAGAGGTTGTTACAGCGACAGATGGTGAAATAGGTTATATAGAATACGATCAATTCTTTCAAAAAACTGGCTCATACTTCGATATAGTTGTCACAGATATTAATATGCCGAACATGAATGGCATTGAGCTTATTCAAAAAATTTATGAACATAATCCTACGCAAATCATTATTGTGATTTCTGCACACAATGAACCCCAATATCTCTTAGAACTTATCAATTTAGGTATAGAGCAATTTCTTCTCAAACCAAATAACTATGACACTATTTTAAATATTTTTCACAAAAGTGCTTCTAAAGTGTTACGCTCATATAGCAAGGAAATAGAAACATCTCACATACATTTAGGTGCTAAGCTTTTATGGGATAAACAAATAAGTGTATTGTACGAAAATGACGAGATGATAAAACTTACTAAAAATGAAACACTTTTAATGCAAATTTTTATTAAAAATCACACAAAAATTTCAACTCTGCAAGAAATTTTTGATACATTATGGGGTAATGAACCTCATTTAGCATGTATAGAAACCCTTAAATCAATTATCTCAAGGCTACGCAAAAAATTACCAACGTCTACTATTGAAAATGTATATGGGTTGGGATACAGATTAGTGTATTAGTCAAGATAAGACAAAGGTAAAAGAATGATAAAATCTAAAATACTTCAAAAAACAATGCTTCTCATGGCTATTTTAATTTCAAGCTATATCGGTGCCGTTTTATTTCATTCTTTCCCTAAGATTAACAACAAAATAATTCAACTTGAGAAAATCAATATAGAAGAAGTACTCAATAAAATTATTTCTATCAGTGAACTTGCCTATCAACATTTAGATGAATTTGAAAATGAGGCAATTACTTCACGTCAGAGAATATTGCAAAATGCATCCTTGTTCCCTTTATATATTTTTGAAGATTATCATGCGAAAAAGAGCGCACAGAAGATAGATGAAAACAAAGCCAAAGAGCGTGCATATAGTCAAATAAATGGTTTTGAATACCCAAATAATGGTTATTTTTTTATTATTAATCAAGATACTAATCTTCTTGCACTCTCGTTGAATAAAACACAAAAGTCTCCCTCTTTTTTACGCGATAAGATTTTTCTAACACAGCTTTCCAAAGATGCCAAAGAAAAAAAAGAGGTATTTGGACGTCATGTTGATACTTTAGAAACATTAGTCTACCTAAAATGGTTCCAACCATGGAATCTCTATATTGGGGTGGCTGAACCTATTGATGAAATTTCCCATGTTATTGATCAGAAAAAGCATGAACTCTTTGAAAAACTCAACACCATCATTAAATCGCCTAATAGGGTCAATGTTGGACAATCTTTTATTTTTGATAGGCAAGGTCACGTAATTGTTGCTCAAGACACTCAGATGTTAAATAATAATCTTAGAACCATTTACAATCCAAATACACACAAGAATTTATACGATAGCTTTACCCAAACGGCACACGATTCAAAAATACTTTATTTTGACTGGAACAAGCCAGAAGATCAAGAACATTACATCTATAAAAAAGTTCTCTGGATTGATTATATACCAAAGCTACAGTGGTATGTTGCTACAAC
>JAVHRG010000205.1:0-13595 GCA_036171535.1 Sulfurospirillum sp.
TTCAAAACACGCTTGGCAAAGATGTCGCGATGAACGCAGGCTCGGGTGCAGCAGGTGGCATGGGTGGCGGTATGCAAGCCTTTTTGGATGCGAAGCTTCGCTCAGGGATTGAGATTATTTTAGATCAGATCGGGTTTGATGCACACCTCAAAGACGCAACACTTGTCATCACAGGCGAAGGGCGCATTGATAAACAATCCTTAATGGGCAAAGTGCTCAGTGGCGTCTCCAAACGCGCTCAAAAAGAAGGTGTGCCTCTCATCGCCTTAGGCGGCGGCATTGCCGATGAACTGGAAGAACACGAGGGTGTGGACGCACTTTTTTCGATTATGCGCTACCCGATGAGTTTGGAAGAGGCGATGGAAAAACCGAGGGCTGAGAAACTTGTCAAACAGAGTGTAAAAGAAATATTTAGGCTGATAAAAACTTTGAAAAATTCTGCCTCGTAAAAGGCAAAAGCACCACAGGTGCGTGGGCATTCTGCCAAGGATTACCCAGTGTTAACGTAGTTTTTAAAGCTTTGCTTTAAAAGCGTGTTAAGAGTTCTGCTAAGAACTCCAATTAAAATGAAAAAGAGACCTATGAAACACGCAGAACTTGTTTGTATTAATGACTATTTAAAGCAATACCATAAAATTTCCTCCATTTACCGCGTGGACGATAGTGTCTTGCGTATTATTTTTGAAGCGGGGGAACCACTTTTTATCGACATTGGACGTGGGGATTCGTATATGTTTTTTAAAGAGGATTTTAAGCAAGCCAAGCGCTACACCGCGCCCTTTGATGTTCTTCTTGCGAAGCGTTTTTCCAATGCTAAAATTGAATCAATGGAAGTGGAAGAGGGTAACCGCATTTGGCGCATTGGTGTACTGGCGAGTTCGAGTTACAAAGCGATGCGCACAACGCTGCAGTTAGAATTTACGGGGCGCAATACCAATGCGATCATTTTAGACGAAAATGAAGTGGTGTTAGAGGCCATGCGCCATATTGACTCCAGTGTCTCTTTTCGCAGTGTTAAGGTCAATGAAGTCTTGGAAAAATTACCGCCTAAAGAGCTTAAAGAGCAGCCTTTTGACCTAAATGTAACCCTTGAGGAGTATCTTAAAGGTTCGTACGAAAAACGTTTACATGTAAAGATCGAAGAGATCAAAAAACAGAAAATCGCGCAGGTGGAAAAAAAGATTTTCAAGCTGAACCAAGCGATTGATGTGCTCGAAAATGAAGCAGAACTGATGCTCAAAAGTGATGAGGCGCAAAAAGAGGCGACACTGGTTTTAGCGCACTTGCATACCAATACAATTAAAGGGTATCAAGAAGAGGTGACGTTGGTTGATTTTGACGGCAATGACGTAACGATTAGCCTTCCTCAAGCGCAAACGCCTCAAATGGCAGCCAATTTACTGTTTAAAAAGTCAAAAAAACTACGTCAAAAAGCGCTATCGGTGCATCGTCAAAAAGAGAATTTAGACGAGAAACGACTCTTTTTAGAGCGCATGGTCGGTGTCATCAACGCCGCACATGATCCTGAAGAGATACAGATTTTAGTGCCCAAACAGCGTAAATCAAAACAAAAAGGCGATGAAAGCAATCTGTATGAGACTTTTTTGCTAGAGGGATACCGCATTTTGCTGGGGAAAAATGAAAAAGGGAACATTGCACTCTTGCAAGAGGCAAAAAAGAACGATATATGGTTACATGTAAAAGATATACCATCATCCCATGTGATTATTTGTACCGAGAAACAGAACGTCCCAGAAGCTGTACTCATATTTGCCGCAAAACTCTGTGTCGAATTTAGTATGTCTCAAAAAGGCGGCTATTTGGTCGATTATACCAAACGTAAAAACGTAAAGCCCTTTGATGGAGCGAATGTTGCTTATGAAGAGTATCAAACGCTTAAAATATACAAAGAGTAGAATTCTGGTTCTGGCTCGAAAGAGCCAAGCTTTAGTGCATAGCGCAGCGTAGCTTTTTAGGCTTTGCCTAAGAAGCGTGTAAAAAATAAAAGTGAACCAAGCTTTAGTGCCCTCGTGGCTAACGTAGTTTTACGAGCTTTTGCTTGTGAAATGTATGCAAACAGGAGGCTTTTATGGCAAGTGTTGGTCCTATTGGAAATGTTGTTTATGCTAACCAAATGGTAACCGTGCAAGCGGCAAAACAGATGGACTATCAAAATAGTGTTCAGATGCAAAGCATGATAGCCGAAGCAATGCAGAATGAAAAAGAAGAGGTTGTTGAGGACGTAAGACCTGCTGAAGAGACCTATAAAATTGATCCTGAAAATGAGCATGAGCGCCAAAGAGGTGAAGAAGAAAATGGTGCGACGGAAGAGCAAATGAAGCAAAAAGAGGAGCTTGCTGAGCATCATGAGCCCGAAGAAGAGGAAGTGCCTGCGGTACATGATGGTCATTTAGACGTTAAAGCTTAGCCTCACCTTGACTTTGCTATGATTGTCTCTTTAGACAACACCATTAAAGAGTCCTTATGAACTTCAAAACATTCTACGAATCAAATAAACAACGCGTATTTACGGGCTTTGTGATGCTCGCATTTGCTATTGTGGTCGCATTTTTGAACAATACACTTTTAACATGGCTCATCTTGGGAGCGATGTATCTGTTAGCGTTTTATGAGGCAATGAACCTCTTTGAAGTGAAAGATAACAAATTGTATGTGTATGCCGTACTCTTATGGTTAGTCGCTTTTGTCTATCCCAACCCAGATGATCTGATCTATTTAGCATTGATTGGCTTTTTGTCCGTTATGGCATACACCAAAAATGTAAATTATAAACTCCTTGCTCCTTTTTTATACCCTTCCGTTTCGATGTTGTTCCTCTTCGCTCTCTACCACGACTTTGGTATGTCCGTTTTGGTATGGCTCGTGATCGTCGTAGCCCTCACCGATACAGGTGCCTATTGCGTGGGTAAAAGCATTGGTAAAACACCTTTTTCACCGACTTCTCCTAACAAAACACTCGAAGGTGTGATTGGTGGCGTTGTTATTGCTACGATCGTAGGTGCGCTGTATGGCACATTCTTGATTCCCTTATGGCTTTCTGCCCTCATTGCACTGATTACCTCAGTTTCGTCTGTCTTTGGGGATCTGTTTGAGAGTTACTTAAAGCGCGAAGCGGGTGTGAAAGACAGTGGCACACTTTTCCCTGGGCATGGGGGAATGTTGGACAGACTCGATGGCTACCTTTTTGGTGGCGTCGTTATGGTCATTTTACTTCGAGGGCTTGCGTAAGTGGTACTCTTAGGCTCAACTGGCTCTATTGGCGTTAATGCGCTGATTATTGCCAAACGTTTTGGTATTGTCGTGGAAGCACTGGTTGCAGGTAAAAACATCGCACTTCTCAATGAACAAATCAAAGAGCACCAACCTAAATACGTCGCCATCAACGATGCAAACGATCGTGCTTTAGTCAATCATACCAATGTATTTGTGGGGAAAGAGGGTATTTTAGAGCTGTTGCAAAAAACACAGAGTTATTTGGTTGTCAATGCTTTGGTAGGATTTGTCGGGCTTGCTCCCAGTATTGAAGCGTTGCGACTTGGAAAACGCTTAGCCCTTGCCAATAAAGAATCCCTCGTCGTCGCAGGGCATCTTTTGGATACCTCTCATATTACACCCATAGACAGTGAACATTTTGGACTTTGGTATCTTTTAGGAAAACGTCCTGTGAGTGGCATGACAATTACGGCGAGTGGTGGCGCTTTTCGTGATACCCCTCTTGAAAAACTCTCAACAATGTCCTTTCAAGACGCCCTTAAACATCCCAATTGGAGTATGGGCGCAAAGATTACCATTGATAGTGCAACGATGACCAATAAACTTTTTGAGCTTTTAGAAGCCAAATGGCTTTTTGGCGTTGATAGACTCGATGCCATCATTGAACCAAAATCTCTGATTCATGCCTTTGTCAATTTTAAAGACGGCAGTACCACCGCCCATTTAGCCGTGGCAGATATGAAATTGCCGATTGCCTTTGCACTTTTAGGTGAAATTGAAGAGCCAATTTTGCCTTCTCTTGATTTAGCTTCCATTGGATCTCTCTGTTTTCGCCCTATCGAGGCGGCACGTTATCCCATTTGGGAAATCAAAGACGATGTCCTTGCCAACCCAACACGTGGCGTTGTCATCAATGCTGCTAATGAAGTGGGCATTGCTAAGTTTTTTAACCAAGAGATTAATATTTTAGAGCTCGCAGAGCGAACGATTAAAGCGTACAGACACTTTGAAGATGCAATTCCTAAAACATTAGATGAGGTTTTTGAAATTGATCGAGAAGTTCGTCGTTACTGCTTATCGTTTTAGCGTTACATGTAAAGAGTTTCCGAAGAAGTTTCTGCCTCGAATGAGGCAAGCTTTAGCGCATAGCGCAGCGTAGCTACTTGGGCTTTGCCTAAGTAGCGTATAAAAATAGTAGTGAGGTATTGATGTTACACAAAACAGACTATAATTTTAGACTCAGGGACAGCATAATTGGGTTGCAGTTTTTATTTGTTGCTTTTGGAGCATTGGTGCTCGTCCCAATCCTCACAGGTCTTGACCCCAATGTTGCGCTTTTCACAGCAGGTCTAGGAACCCTTTTGTTTCAACTCACCACACGTGAGCAAATTCCTCCTATTTTCTTGGCATCATCGTTTTCGTTTATTGCGCCAATTATTTACGGTCTTAAAACATGGGGATTAGCAGGCACAATGTGTGGCCTTGCAGCAGCAGGGTTGTTCTACTTTTTCCTCAGTATCGTCGTACGCATCAAAGGTTCAGCCTTTCTGCACAAAATTTTCCCAGCAGTTGTGGTAGGCCCTGTCATTATGACGATTGGCTTGATCCTCTCTCCTGTGGCGGTTAATATGGCAATGGGAAAAACAGGCGATGGCTCGATGGTATTACTCCCACTGCATCAAGCGATGATGGTCTCAATGTCAGCACTCATTGTTACGCTTTTAGTAGCACTTTTAGGTAAAGGGGTGCTTCGATTATTGCCTATTTTGTGCGGGATTATCGCGGGGTATAGTGTTGCACTTATTTTGGGCATTGTGAGTTTTGAGTCTGTCGCGAGAGCGGCATGGTTTGCGATGCCAAACTTTGTTACGCCTGAATGGAACCTTGAAGCAATCATTTACATCTTACCCATTGCCATTGCGCCAGCGGTTGAACATGTGGGTGGTATTTTAACCATCAGCAATGTGACGAAAACGGATTATTTGAAAAAGCCTGGTTTGAAAACGACCCTTTTAGGCGATGCGATTGCAACAACGGCAGCTTCTATGCTGGGTGGTCCTCCTAATACGACTTACTCAGAAGTCACGGGTGCGGTTACCATTACCAAAGCGTTCAATCCTGCCATTATGACATGGGCAGCACTTTTTGCAATTCTGTTAGCCTTTGTGGGCAAATTGGGTGGTCTTTTGGCAACGATCCCCGTTCCTGTTATGGGTGGTATTTTACTGCTTCTTTTTGGCATCATCGCTTCCATTGGTTTGGGAACGATGGTAAGAGAGCAAGTCGATATGAATGACCCTCGCAATATGATTATCGTCTCCATGATTTTGGTTTTAGCGATTGGTGGTATGGTTGTTGATATGGGTGGCGTTGCGTTTAGTGGCATTGGTTTAGGTGCGATTGTGGGTATTGTGCTCAATTTGGTATTGCCTAAAGGGCATCATATCAGTGAATAATGAATAGACTTCTTGCAAAACTCAATTTGCAAGAAGTAAAAGCACCAAAGGTGCGTGGGCGTTCTGCCGAAGAAAACCTAGTGTTAACGTAGCTTTTGGAGCTTTGCTTTAAAAGCGTGTTAGAGTCTAATACGTAAGGAAGATAGATGGAAATGATTGAGAAATTGGTAGCAACCCTTTCAGGCATTGTTTGGGGTGCCCCAATGCTTGTATTGCTAGTAGGTACAGGGCTTTATTTAACGATTCTTTTACGAGGTATGCAATTTTGGGCATTGCCCCATGCGTTAAAGCTCATTTTTCATAAAGAGAGCGATGGCGAAGGTGAAATCAGTCACTTTGCTGCACTCATGACAGCCCTTGCGGCAACCGTGGGAATTGGTAACATTGTAGGGGTGGCTACTGCAATTACCCTTGGTGGGCCAGGAGCTGTTTTTTGGATGTGGATGACGGGACTTGTGGGAATGGCAACGAAATACTCTGAAGCTGTTTTAGCGGTAAAATACCGTCAAAAAGGGCATCATCATGGCTTTAAGGGTGGCCCGATGTACTACCTTACGTATGGTCTTAATATGCCGAAACTGGGTATGGCATTTGCTATTTTTACTGCAATTGCAGCGTTCGGCATTGGTAATATGACGCAAGCCAATGCCGTTGCTCAGATTTTAAGCAGCGAAATGGCAATTCCTACATGGGTGACAGGTGTGGTACTTTTGACTTTAACGGCAGTGGTTATTTTGGGTGGGATTAAGTCCATTGGTAACTTTACTTCCTTTCTTGTTCCGTTCATGATTTTGGCGTATGTTTCCGTTTCTTTGGTTATTTTAGCGATGAACCTTGATAAATTGGGTGATGCATTTGGTCTTATTTTCCACTATGCCTTTAGCCCTATTGCTGCGGGTGGCGGATTTGTAGGTGCTACGATGGCAGCGGCTATTCGTTACGGTGTCGCGCGAGGTGTGTTTTCGAATGAATCAGGTCTAGGTTCTGCGCCTATTGCGGCTGCGGCGGCTAAAACAAACGATCCTGTACGCCAAGCCTTAGTGAGTATGACCCAAACATTTATTGATACTTTAGTCGTTTGTACGATGACAGCACTCATTATCTTAATCTCGCCATTTTGGCAACAAGGTGTGAGTCCAAGTGCACTGACAATGCAGAGCTTCCAGCTTCACTTAGGTACGTTTGGCGGAATCGTGGTGGTGATTTCAACCGTTTTATTTGCCTATTCAACGATCTTGGGTTGGAGTTATTACGGTGAAAAAGCATTTGAATACATCTTTGGTGAGCGATTTATTCGTTTATACCGCGTTTTGTTTATTGGAGGTGTTATGGTTGGCTCAATGCTAAAACTTGAGTTTGTCTGGAATTTTTCAGATCTTATGAATGGTATGATGGCGATTCCAAATCTTATAGCGCTTCTGCTTCTCTCACGTGTCATTTCGTCTGAGAGTAAGCGCTATTTTGAGAGTCTCAAGTAAGGAAAAAATAGAGTATGTTTCGCCTCACATTTGCGTTGGCCGCCATCGCGGTGTTATCACTCATTAATTTTTACAGTTACAAGCGTTTTCTCAAACGCTTGGATCTGTTGTTTAAGATTCAAGGTGTGGTTAAATGGGCGATGATCGCTATCACCCTGTGCGAAATATGCTACTTCTTAGTCCTTCGTTTGGACAATCTTGATCCCATTTTGTACACATTGTTTTCGGCGATGATTGGCATCTCTTTTATGCTCTTTTGTGTGGCGATTTTGTACGATCTTTTTCATATTCCTTATGCCAAGATTCCGCATGATTACTCTAGGCGATTGTTTATCAAAATGGTATTTGATGTTACGATGCTTATTTTGGCACTCTCATACATCACCAAAGGCTTTGTCAATGGCATGAAAGCACCACGCATTAAAGAGGTAGATGTTCTCATCGATGGTCTGGAATCGGAGCTTAGCATTGTTCAAATTACGGATGTGCACATCGGCAAAACCCTTGGGAAGTCCTTTATGGATGATGTGGTAAAGCAAGTGAATGCACTGGATGCAGATATTGTTGTCATTACCGGTGATTTGATAGATATGCCTGTCAATCAAATTGGCGATAAACTTGACTCCTTGCGCGCTCTTCAGAGCCGTTTGGGGGTTTACTATGTCCCTGGAAATCATGAGTATTTTTACGGGGTTAATAAGATTATGGAGTATGTTCGCACTTTGGGCGTTCATGTTCTTTCCAATCGATCCATTGTTATCAACCATACAATCAACCTTGCGGGTGTGATGGATATGTCAGGTAAACGTTTCGATTTTGAACCACCTGATTTAAAGCGTGCGCTTTTACATGTAAAGCCAGAATTGCCAACGATTTTGCTCTCACATCAACCTAAAATTGTCAAAGAGATGAACGGTGAAAAGATTGATCTGATTCTCAGTGGTCACACGCACGGTGGACAGATTTTTCCTTTTGGTCTTTTGGTGTTACTAGATCAGCCTTATTTAAGTGGTCTGTATCGACACTCAAAACAAACCCAAGTCTTTGTCAGTAACGGTGCGGGTTTTTGGGGGCCGGCGGTGCGTATTATGGCTCCTAGTGAAATTGTCAAAATCAATCTCAAAGTCAAAAAAGCATGAAACAGTTTCTTTTTCTTCTCCTCTTTTCCCTTCTTTTAGGTGGCTGTAGCGCCAAACAAGACTCTTTACATGTAATGCCAAACGAGGTCTCTGCACTCACTTCTGAACTAACACACTTAAGCCCAGATGTGGATTACCAAGAAGCGCGTATGTTGGCGTATGAATCGCTGCAGTACCCTCAAGTTTTAGCCGAGCGTTATGGTCTTGTTTATCCTCCAACCTTTCATAATTTTTTGATTAACACGGGGCTTAAAGAGCGAGGGCTTTGCTATCAGTGGAGTGAAGATATGATCACCCATCTTAAAAGCTTGAAGTACCAAAGTTTTGACTTGCGCTGGGGTGTGGCAAACAAGGGTGAATTTAATGAGCACAATTCCGTCGTCGTTGTTGCGAAAGGTGCGCCGTTTCGTACGGGTATTTTAATTGATCCATGGCGTAACTCTGGCGTGCTTTATTGGGCAAAGATAGGGGATGATCCTGATTATAAATGGGTTGAAAATATTGAACGAAGTCGCTATTATGGAACGATTGAGCGCTAAGCTATTTTTTGTAAGATAATACGAATAACACTGGCACGTCCAATATGTTTATCACCTTCATTCAGGGTAACAACTTCTTGCGCCAGTTTCAAAATTTTGCAAGAGAGGCGCTTTACTGTATCGAGAATATCATTGACATCGTAGAGAAACGTAAGGTCTTTTGGCCCACCACTTTCAAAGTGTACTTGGCTTTCACTAAAAAATTCGGCAATAAAATAACCCTGAGGAGCAAGGGCATCGATTGATTTTTCAAAAAGCATTTTTTGCTGGGGTTTTGCGAGATGAAGAAAGGTGCAGATGACGGCATCATAAAGCGTGTCAGGTTGCCAATACTCCAAGAGTGTATGGCGAATTTTGATAAAAACGTAATGCTCTTTCGCACGCTTTCGTAGTTTGAAAAGCGCTACATCTGAAGCATCCAAAGCTTCGACTTCGAGACCTTTGTCGGCTAAAAAAATGGCATTACGACCTTCGCCTTCCCCTAAGCAGAGAATTTTTTTTGCTTGAAGCAAAAGGTCACTGTTCTCTTTAATAAAATTATTGGGTGCTTCACCGTAGATGAAATGTTTTGTTTGAAATTTTTCATTCCAAAATGCTTGCATCGGGTGCCCTTGTTTTTTATCGTTATAATCATTTTATTGTAACACAATTTAAATCAATGACATTCTTTTTTATTTGCGTTAAAATCCTCTCATAATACGAAGGAGCCACAATGAAATACCCTACTTTTTTCGATACGATAGAAACCATTACGTTGTACGATCCACTCTCTGAAGCATTAGGCGCTTTTGAAAAGGGAGAGATTGTTTTTAGTTATTTGGATGTTGTCAAAAGTGCAGGTCACAGTTGCCCAACCATTGCTGGAGCCTATTTGATGGTAAGAGAAGGGCTTAAAGCGCTTTATCCAAACGCAATCCCCACAAGAGGTGCGATCAAAGTTTTTTTGAAAGAGTCACAAAGTGAAGGAACAACCGGTGTCGTTGCTAATGTCTTTTCGTTGATAACAGGAGCAACCGATCATTGGGGATTTAAAGGTTTGGGTGGTCACTACAAGCGCATAGATTTGATGTCTTTTAATGCCCAAATACCTTTACATGTAAGAATGCAACGCATGGATATGGGTGAATTTGTGGACGTTGCATACAATCCCAGCAGCATTGATGTTGACCCTCTTATGCAACCCTTAATGCAAAAGTTACTTACTGAAACACTCAATGCGGAAGAAAAAGTGCTTTTTTCGCGTTTATGGCAGGCAAGGGTAGGCAAAATTTTAGAATATTTTGATAAAGTAATAACTATAAAATAACCCAACTGGAGTATGAATTGTTAAGCTTAAAAAAACAAAATATTACCAAATGGATTGTTTTTTTACCTGCTTTCGCAATTCTACTCACCTTTTCGATTACCTTGGCGATTATTATCTCTGCTGAACGTGCTGAGTATTACAAATCACTTGAAAACACACGTATTGCCTATGTCAAACGCTCTAAAGCTCAAGCCCAAGAACGCATTGATAAGCTCATTGATTATGTCAATGAAAATGAAAAATTTGTGATGAATGAAGCAAAAGAAGAAGTTAAAAATATTGTCAATCTTGCCTATCAAATTATCAATGATATTTACATCGAAAACCCAAATCTTCCACGAGAAAAAATTTTAGAAAAAATTAAAAACAAGTTAAGAGATACACGTTTTTTCAATGACCTTAGCGGTTATTATGTTGTTTTTGGTTTAGATGGAACCTGCATCATGCATGGGGCTGATAAGGAGCTAGAGGGGAAGAATTTTCTCCATGCGCAAGATGCTGCTGGTAAATATTATGTCAAAGAGGGAATTGAGCGGCTTAAAAGAGAGGAAGCCTTTTCGCTGATTTATCCTTGGAAAAATCCTCAAGATGAAAAAGTTCGTAATAAAATAGGCTATGCTAGGCAATTTGCTCCTTTAAATATCTATGTTGCCAGTGGGCGTTATGAAGATGAGCTGAGAGAGAGGATCAAAAAAGAGACTCAAAAATTGCTTCTCAATACGAAGTATGGTGAGTATGGCTATATCTTCGCGTATGATTATGATGGCAATACTATCTCTCATGGCGATCATTCGTTGGTCGGTAAAAATAGGCTGGATGTTGTTACCAACCATCAATTTATTATTAAAGATATTGTGGAAGGAGGTAAGCGTAATCTTGAGGGCTTCTTTATGAGTTATGTTGCCTCTTATCACCCGACCGCCCTTGATCGTAGTAAAATCTCCTTTATTCGTGCAATTCCACAATTTGAGTGGGTAATTGGTACGGGTGCATACTTGTATGAAGAAAACAATGCGCTACTAGAGCAAGAACAAATTCTTAGAGATAAAATGCAATCAACGATTATTAACATGTTAGCAGTCTCCTTGATTATTATGCTTTTGGTCATGGGAATTATGTTCTTTATCTCAACAAAACTTCGTTCAGTTTTATCTCGTTACGAAAATCATTTACTTTTAAGTAACAAGCAAATTAGAGAGCAAAAAATGGTTTTTGAAACGCTGTACCAAAAATCTGCTGATGGAATTTGGTTGTTGAAAGAAGGTGTCTTTGTAGATTGTAACGAAGCGATTATGAAGATGTTTAAAGCCAAAGATAAAAAAGAACTTATCAATGTGACTTTAGCAGATCTCTCGCCTGAATTTCAGCCAGATGAGCAGAGTTCTTATGAAAAAGCTCTTTGGATGAATGCTTTAGCATCACAACAAAGTGTCCATAAATTTGAATGGCAAGCGCGAGCATGTGATGGAAAGCTTTTTTGGATTAGTGTCATGATGACAACCATTCATATGGATAAAGGCATCATTCAACACTGCTCTGTACGAGATATTACGATTCGTAAAGCGCTTGAAGACGAAAATAAAAACCAGAAAAAACTTTTAATCCATCAAGTGGAACATGACACCCTCACAGGACTTCCCAATCGTAATCTTTTGCAAGACAGACTCACCCAAGCGATCAAAAAAGCGAGCCGTGATGGTAAAGTTTTAGGTGTTATGTTTGTGGATATCGATAAATTTAAAAGTGTTAATGACTCTTTGGGGCACGATGCCGGTGACATACTTTTAACAACGATTGCAACGCGTATGAAAAGCAGTGTCCGTGAGACAGATACAGTAGCGCGGTTAAGTGGTGATGAGTTTATTGTATTGCTCGATGGTTGTAAAGATGTTAGCGATATATTTGTTGCAATTAAAAAATTAGTTTCTGCTTTTCAAGAACCTTTCCTTCTAGGAAATGAGAGTTTTAAAATTACCATGAGTATTGGTGTGAGTGTTTACCCAAATGATGGTGAAGTTGCGAGTAAACTCCTCAAAAATGCTGATATCGCGATGTATAAAGCTAAATCAAAAGGGCGCAATCGTTATGTCTTTTTCGATCAAGAGATGAACCAAGAGACGAATGAACATCTTGAAATTGAAAAAAGTTTGCGTAAAGCACTGGATAAAAATGAGTTTGTGATTTTTTACCAGCCACAAATCAACCTGCAAAGTGAAAGAATTGTGGGTTTTGAAGCACTCATTCGCTGGAATCATCCAACAAGAGGTTTGACGGCCCCTGGATATTTTATCAATATTGCAGAAGAGAGTGAGCTCATCATTGAGATTGGAAATTGGGTCATTAAAGAGGTGATGCGTCAGATCAAGGTATGGTATGACATGGGACTCGATCCTGGGAAAACAGCGATTAATATTGCAGGTAAACAGCTTGAAGAGGCAGGATTGGTCGCTTTTATGATCCAAAGTTTACGAGAGAGTGGTTGCAGGCCTGAATGGATAGAAATGGAAATTGTTGAACGATTTATTATGAAAGACACTACCAAATCCATAGCACTTTTAAAACGCTTTCGTGAGCTAGGGGTTGATATTTCGATTGATGACTTTGGAACAGGACACTCTTCCTTGGCGTATCTTAAACAACTTCCAATTACAAAGCTTAAAATCGATCAAAGTTTTGTTCAAAATCTAGAAGAGAGTGGAGAAGATCGTGCAATTGCTCGAACGATCATTGAACTTGGGCGTGGTTTGGGGCTCAAAGTCTTAGCAGAGGGCGTAGAGACACAAGGACAAAAAGAGTTTATCTACAGCAGCGGGTGTGAGTTGATGCAAGGCTATCTTTTTAGTAAGCCTATAGCCGCAGCAGATGCAGAACTTTTATTAAAAAATCAAATGCACATGTTATAATCACAGTAGGAAACAATGAAGCAGGGCAGGTTATGGTACGAAGAGATTTTTTAGGATTAATGGGCGTAGCGCTTATGGGAAGTTTGGCACAAGCTGATGAGTTAAAACATCCCGATATTTGGCTTAAAGATGAGCAAAAAGTGATTTTTGACTCTGTGATGAAAAAGCTTGATATGGTTGAACATACGGTTGGCTATGCCAATTTTAATCTCATCTCTTTTGATGAAACTCTTAAAGTTGCTAAAAATTATCCTAAAATAAATGCGTTTACACCTGCTGAGATTGCTTACATTGAAGAGATTTTTTACACTGATCCTGTGATTTATGGCTTTTATGGAAAACGAACGGTTGAAAACTTGAGTCATGTGATTAATGAAAAAGATGTCATTAAAATTGATGGTACGGGGCATTATGTCTACCGAGAGACTTCGCAAGAGCTTTTAACCCGTTTGATGAAAGATATTGGGCCAACACTGATTTTAACCTCAGGTGTTCGCAGTCTTGTGAAACAGCTTAGCCTTCATATGGAAAAAATTAAAA
>JAVHRG010000206.1:0-13575 GCA_036171535.1 Sulfurospirillum sp.
TTGTTCTGATAGTTGAGGCTAATCGTTCTTAATTTTGAGCCCATAGGACCGTAAAAGTCTCTCTCAAAAATCAGTGCGCCACATTCAGGACAGTAGGTATTGAGGCATTCCGATCCTGGGGAGTTGAAAAGATAGACATAATCAAGATGTGATATGAGTTTTTTATAAAGCATCTCAGAGGCTAATATGGAAGGCTCAAGGCTAATGCTCGCATCGTCAATGGGAATAAACCGCATGATTTGAAGGGGAATCTCTTTGGAGATATGTGCCAAAGTCTCCGCTATCGCTAAAACCTCTTCTTCGTTATCTTTTTTATGAATACACGCTACTTCAACGTGAACGCCTTTGCGATAAAACAGTTCGATATTGCGCAAAACGGGTTTGTAACTGTTGGCACCACAACATTTATAGACTTCATTGGACAAACCTTTAAGCCCAATGTTGACAAAATCTAAATGAGGGGCGAGTAGATCAAGCGATTCGGGTGTGAAATAGCCATTGGTGGAACACCCTGTCAACAGACCAGACTCTTTGGCAAGGGTGCAAATTTCAAGAAACGTGTAAAATGAGGCGAGGGGATCATTCATTAAAAAGGCGATACCATCGCATTTTTGCTCTAATGCTTTGTTGATAATTTGCATAGGGGATAATTGTTTAAGCGCAGGACTTTGCACGTCCATCTCTTTGGCGACAACCGTTGAAATACACCCCAAACAGTCAAAATTACACCCTGTGGTACTAATTTGCAAAAATTTTGCACGTGGATGGAAGTGAAGTACGGGCATTGTTTCAGCCGAAATGGGCGCTACAACAAGATAGGAATTGGGAAAGAGTTCTATCATGGTACTGTTTTGGCATTGATACCGTCCACATGCACCACTATCTTTTTCTTCTACACTGCATCTTCGTTCACAAATGGGGCAAATCATAAGGCGTTCCTTTGAGTAAAAGTAGGCTCTCTTAAGTAGAGAGCCTTAGCATTTAAAGATCAAAATAGGTTTTGAGATCTTCTTCGCTGAGTGTAACACCAAAAAAAAGTTGGTAAAACGCACTTACTTTTTCTTGAATCTTAAAGGGATAACGTGTTGGGTAGAGCTTACTTGCAATCCAATGTGCGCCAATAATACGCATAAAGGAAGGTGGTCGATCGGTCCAGTTAAAGGGAGGTTTTGGTACTAAGTACACCTTCTTATTTTGAACCGCCTTAAGCATTGCCCATTTTTTATCGGCAAAAACCGTTTTATAAAAAGCGGGATTTTGCACAATAATGACATCGGGAGCATAGATAAGAACCTGCTCAAAGCTGACTTCTTGCAGCCCGATAACACTGTTTTGAACACATTTATGGACTAAATTTCCTCCAGCAAGGCTCAAAGGCTCAGAGTGGAACGAGATGTCGCACTCCGTTTGAAGTCCAAAATCGCCTTCGGCGTAATAAACTTTGGTACGCTCTTTCTCAGGAACAGTCGCTACAAAATTTTTGAGTTCATCAAGATAGTTTTGCGCCATACGTGCAAGTTTATTGGCACGCTCTTCTTTGTGCAGCACTTTACCAAGATAGCGAAATACCTCGGGATAATTGCGCGAATCATCAATGTTTACCTTCAGGGCGGGGATATTGATACGCGCTAAATCTTTGGCAGTTTTTTCATTGAGAAGTGCGGTGTCCCATGTGACAATGACATCAGGTTTAGCACTTAAAATTTCTTCCAAGTTAGGAGTATTATTTCCATGCCAACCACCCAATACAGGAAGACTCATAAAGTGTTTAGTTAAAAACTTCTCCCCATCACTATTATCTTTGTTCGTTTGTGGGAAATTCACACCGATAAGTGGAGCATCATCGATGACGTAAAGCATAAAGGTGATGGGCGGAGCTGAGCCATAAATACGTGTAATATTTTCTGGGAGCACCACGGGCTTATCATTGATATCTAAAAATGTCCGTGACTCATTTGCAAAAAGTGAGCTAAAAAAAAGTAAAAAAAGAAGTAAGTAGCGCATAAAAAATCCTTTGGGATTGTTTTTACATGTAAAGATAGTTAAGCATCAAAATAAGAGCGTATGCTCTCGTAAGGATAACGTTTGAACATTTCCATGCTGGTGCGTCTATTGACCATACGCATGGAGATAGACTCAACCCAATTCCAAATTTCGGGCAAAAGTTCTTTAGGTACATGAGCCTGCTTGAGTGCTTTTTTAAAACACATAAGCCAGATGTCGCGCCCTGTTTCATTGACTTCAAAGGGAAAGTGGCGATCTCTGAGTTTTGGATGACCTTGTTTAGACGTATAAAGGTCAGCACCTCCTAGCATTTGCACAAAGAAATCTTCGATTTTGGTTGTTACTGCGATAAAAGCAGCTTCATCTTGTGGGTAAAGATGACCGATTTTACTTTTACGTACGAGATCATGGTGTCGTTTTACCACTTCACGAATTTTGGCTTCACCTATTGCTAGGTAGGTTTTATTGGAAGGGAAAAAGACTTCAGGAAAGATCACATCAATCTTTGGGTGGGCACGTCTCGGATTTTCATCCGTTTGTGGGAACGGGGCGTTGGTATTACATTCACTAAACAGTTGTACTTTAACACCATCAATCATGACTGGCATAGTGTCTCCTTAAACTATTAAAATAGATGATAATTTTTACTCTAATTCATTATATAAATAAAAGTATAATGGTAGCAGGAAAATTTTTATATGGCAAGAGTTTAAAGAGGAAAAATGTGATAGGGATTATTTTATGTGCAACAAAATGGTTACTATTTAAGCATTTTAGAAGAGAGCAGAGGTGTTATAAAGAGGGGAGAAGAGGCGTCAAACAGTATTAAACGCCTAAAATAACATTGGATGCTTTGAAAAAAGCATAGGCTTCTGCATTGACTTTGAGATTTAATGGCTCAAAGGCATCATTGGCAATGGTAGCCGTAATGGTACTTTCGCTTTCAAGCTCTAGGGTCACTTCTGTGTTGGAGGTGTCACTTAAAATTTGGATAATTTTTCCCTTAAGCAGATTTTCACATGCGACGGCTGGTTTGGTCTTAGAAAGTAAAACAGAACTTGCTTTAATGATGGCAATGGCACTCTCTCCTATATGGAGACCAAGTTCTTTGTAACTATTTTTGGTGATACTTGCGTAAATTTTATCGGCAGCTTTGATGGTAAGCTCAATGGAAACATTAACGGTATCTTCATGAATAGTACTGATAGTGCCTATGAGTTGGTTACGCGCACTGATTTTTAAAGAGAGGCGGCTGAGTGTTTGAACGATGGTGAGTAGATCGTCACTGTTTGCAAAAAGATCTAAAAATTGCTGATGTTTATCTTGTAAGTTATGAAATGCCGCAATGACCTCTTCACCTTTAGGCGTCAGAAGTGTTCCACCACCGCCTTTACCCCCACTTGTTTTTTGCACCAGTGGAATTTCTGAAAGGTTGTTCATAGCATCGACTGAATCCCAAGCAGCTTTGTAGCTCATCTTCATTGCTTTAGCTGCCGCATGAATAGAACCATGCTCGCGAATGTGTTCTAAAAGTTCAATACGCCCTTTACCGAGATAATTTTTATCGCTTTTTTTCATCCAAAGTCGTGCTTCTAACATGGTATTCCTATCTATTTTAGAGGTGATATTAAAAAATAAGTATAGCACAAAAGTCGAATGAAGCGTTATTTGAGAGTTTTTTCCATACATATATGCCTATTTTTTAAACATAATTAGAACTACAATATGTATATTTTACGTTGTATTTACAAATATATTGCGATATAATGCTCTCGTTTCTTGTTGTCTGCTTTTTTTCGCTCAACCGTTATTATGTATAGTATATAGCGATTGAGCGAAAAGGGTTTTGCATTTGTTGATGTAAGGAGAAAAAATGCTCAGTGAAAAACTATTATCATTCGCTCTTGTGGGGATTGACCCAGTACTTTGGGTGTTGGTTTCCATGAGTGTCATTGCCGTTGGAGTGATAATTGAGCGTTTATTGGCATTTAGTGCGATTCAAAAAAACTATCAAAGTATTGATTATTATACATTACGTCTTAGCCTTGAAGCACGTTTGGGTATTTTAGCAACATTTGGCAATAATGCCCCATTTATAGGACTTTTTGGCACTGTTTTAGGCATTATTCAAGCGTTTCATATGATAGGTTCCAGTAACGCTTTTGATGTTCAACCAATTATGCAAGGCATCTCTGAAGCCTTGATAGCAACTGCGACGGGTCTTTTTGTTGCTATTCCGTGTGTCATCGCGTATAACTATTTCACAAGACGTGTGAAAGTTGTTTTAACTCAAAAAGAAGCACAACTCAATGAGGCGTGAACCTGTCTACGAGAGTGATATTGCTGAAATCAATATGACTCCTTTTGTCGATATTGTGCTGGTTATCTTGGTTATTTTTATGGTAACAGCTACCTTTGTAACACAAGGTAAAATCCCTCTGAATTTACCACAAGCAACGAATGCTGAAAATCACAAAGATGACCAAAAGCCCATCACGCTCTCTTTGAGTGAAACGGGAGAACTTTATTACGATGATGAGGCACTTTCACTGGATGATTTAGATGCAAAAATCGCACAGGTTACGGGGAAAGAACCTCATATTGTACTTCGCAGTGACGCTAAAACGCCATTTGAATATGTCGTCAAAGTAATTGATATTTGCAAAAAACATCGTATCAGTACGTTTGCAATTCAAACGACTAAGGGGGGTGCATGAAAGCATCGCATTTTTTCGTCGCCTCTTTTGGAACACTCTTTTTACATGTAATGATTGCGTATGGACTTATTATGGGGAGTATGATGATTCCAAAACCTGCTATACACGAATTTGTCGTGACACAAGTAAGCTTCTTAGAAGAGCCAAAACCTACACCACCTGCAGAAGAGATTAAACCAGAAGTTCCCCTTAAACCTGAACCGATCGTAGAGAAAAAACCTGAAAAAAAAGTTCAAAAAGAGCCTGTTAAAACCGTACCCATTCAAAAACACATTCAAGAGCCTATCGTGTCGTCAGCTCCATCAAGCGACTCTTTTGTTGAACAAACAGTGCAAATACCCGTAAGTGCCAAAACGCAAGAAAAAGCTTCTGCGCCATCTTCCTCTCATAATGATGATCTACTCTCTATCTATCTCGCCAAAGTAAGGCATAAGATCCAAGAGAGTCTTCGTTATCCTTCAATGGCTAAAAAAATGGGCTTAGAAGGTGAGGCGGTTGTGCAGTTTTTGATTCATGCCAATGGTATGGTAGATGCATCGTCTATTAAGATTGCAAAATCAAGTGGTAAAGCGATTTTAGATCGTAATGCCATGGATGCTGTCTTAGATGCTATTCCTTTTGAACTCCCACCCAAAGAGGAGTTAGAGATCGCAATACCGGTTGTTTTCAAGCTCAAATCCTAAGGAAATTTTATGTGCAATGGTCATCACTTTCTTCATAAACTGGCTACTCCCAAAAAAAGCGAAACCCTTAAATGGAGTAGCTTTGATCTCAAAGCTTCTTTACCTCCGATTATTTTTCCAACGCCTAGTTTCTTAGACAAAGTGGGCGCTGAAACTATTCCTAAAATTGTATTACATCACCATCGCTTGCTGCAAAAAAGTGCTATTGCCCAGATGTACCCAACCGATGATGCTCATTTTTTAGAGGGTGTGACCAAAGCGAGTCATTTTCTGATTCAAGCCTTAGGGGGTGAAAAAACCTATACGTATAGTTATGGTCCACCTGCCCTTTGTCGCACCCATGCTCCTTTTGCCATTGACGATGAAAGTAGGGAAGTATGGCTTATGATGTACAAGCAAACGCTTCATGATCTTGATTTTCCTAAAGAGTTGATCGAAGAGTTTTGGAACTGGATAGAGCCCTTTTCCATGCGTATGGTGAATCGTCGAAGTTCGACAACACCCATGAAGCGTTTTTTATATAAAGATATGAAAGAGGAGTTTGGGATTCTATGAAATGGGGAATTTTTTGCCTCTTTGAGCGCTTTAATGTCAATGCCAACCAAGCGATTGAAAATCAGCTCAAGCTGATTGAACTGGTCGATGCGATGCGTTTTGATGAAGTTTGGCTGGGAGAGCACCACTTTAATGATTTTAGCATTTGCCCCTCTCCGTCACTTCTTTTAGCGTACACTACGGCACGAACGAAGTATGTGAGGCTGGGATGTGCTGGTTTTTTAGCCCCTTTTTACGACGCGATTCGCTTAGCGGAAGAGGTCGCAACGCTAGATCACTTAAGTCAAGGTAGAATCAATCTAGGCTTTGCCAAAGGCGCTTTTGCACCCGATTCAAAGCATTTTAATGTCACGGTGGAAAACCTGCGCCCGATGATGTTTGAGTGTGTGGATGCTGTTACACAGCTTTTACATGTAAAGGATAAACCCGTTGGTTTTGAGGGTAAATTTATTAATTTTTCAGAAGTTGATATCGAGCCAAAACCGTTTCAAGCAAAGATTCCCACGTACATTGCAACGTTTGCCTCAGATGAAACCATCGCATATGCAGCCAGAAAAGGTTTTGGGCTGATGCTTTCGCAAGGGGTTGACTTAGATGAATGTGCACGCGTAAGCCAAGCGTATGAAACCATTGCTGGATTTAAACCACAGATCGTACTTTTGCGGACATTTTATGTTGCCAAAAGTGATGAAGAAGCCGCTTATAAAGCACGTCCTGCGATTGACCATTTTGCGAAGTCAATGCGTGCGGCATCTTCATTTCATAAATCTCCCCATTTTGATCAAAGCAGATACAAACAGCTTATAGCTGAACGGAGCACCTTTTTTGATGGGCAGAAATTTTTTGATTGTGGCATTATCGGCGATACAAAAACATGTATTTCTAAAATCAAAGCCATTCAAGCATGTTTAGACAATGTCACGATAACGCTTAAACCACTTGGTGTTGATCTCTTTGAAAATATAACGCTTTTACGAACATTCAATGAAGCGGTACGCCCTTATTGCAATGAAAAAAAGGAACTGGTATGAAAAAAATAGTGTGGGTACTTTTGTGTTTACTTTTAAGCCTAAGTGCGCGTGAAATTGTCGATATGGGTGGTAAAAAAGTCGAAATCCCCGATGTCATTACCAAAGTGTTTGGTACGTCACCGCCATCAACTTATATGATCTATACGATTGATTCTTCACTGATTGTGGGGCTTAACTTTAACCATGCACGTGGGAATAATGAATCCTCCAACATGCTCGATCCTCGATTTATGGCGCTTCCTGTTGTGGGAGGTCTTCAAGGGGGAGGGAACAGCATGAACCGTGAAACCTTGCTCTCGTTGCATCCCGATATCGTCTTTTTGTGGAATAACGATGCTTCTAGCCAACTGGCACAGTATCTCTTTGAAAGTAGCAAAATTCCGAGCATTGATGTTGATCTTGAAAGTGTTGAGAGTTTGCCGAAAGCCTATCTCTTCTTTGGTGAGGTTTTAGGCAAAGAGCAAAGAGCGAAGATACTCTCAGACTATGCAACAAAAGCACTTGAAAAAACAAAAGAGGTTGTCAAAACCAATGCCGCTAAACGCCCTGTTGTTTACTATGCTGAGGGAGCGGATGGACTTGCCACCGAGTGCGACCAATCGTTTCATTATGAAGCGATCAAATTTGCGGGGGGTATTAACCCGCATTTATGCACCACTAAAAGTGGCATGGGGCTTGAAAAAGTCTCTTTAGAGCAAGTTATCCTCTACAATCCTGATGTCATTGTGGCGCAAGAGCGAGAATTTGTTGAGAAAGTCAAAAGCGATGCAAGGTGGAACTCTATCAAGGCCGTTCGTGAGGGTAAGATTTTTTTAGTTCCGAAAGTACCGTTTAACTGGATCGACCGTCCACCATCCTTTATGCGCCTTTTAGGGGTAAGATGGTTAACACATATCCTTTACAATACGCCAAATTCAGAGCAATTTACACAAGAGATGCGTGAATTTTACAAACTCTTTTTAAATATTGATTTGAACGATACGCAAATCAAGTCTATTTTGGGCACTGTATGAAAAACTCGCTTCTTTTTAGCATGATGATCGCAACACTGAGCGCAAGCCTGCTCATTTCGCTCGCCCTTGGTCGTTATGAAATCGACCTTAGTACCCTTTTGCAACTTTTGTTATGGAAATTTTTTACCATAGGTAGTGCGCCTAACGAAGTAGCACTACTTTCAAATATCGTTTTTGATATACGTTTACCACGTATTTTAGCCGTTGTTCTTGTGGGAGCAGCCCTCTCGGTTTCAGGTGGAGCGTTTCAAGCGATGTTTGTAAATCCTCTGGTTTCTCCTGGAATTTTAGGTGTGCTTGCGGGGGCTTCTTTTGGTGCCGCCCTTGGCATTATGATTTCCAATAGCTGGTTTGGGGTGCAACTCTTTTCGTTTATTTTTGGTTTTGTGGCGGTTTTAGTGGCGCTTGGGGTGGCAAAGATTTATGGTCGGAGTGGCTCACAGACCATTCTTTTAGTCTTAGGCGGCGTTATTTCTAGTTCACTTTTCTCTGCACTGCTTTCTACGGTGAAGTATGTTGCGGATCCTTACAATAAACTTCCGACCATTGTTTACTGGCTGATGGGCTCTTTCAGTGCGGTAGATATGAAAACACTCTCTAGCGTTGCAATGCCTCTGATTCTGAGCACGATTGTACTTTCATTGATGGGTAAATACCTCAATGTCTTAAGCCTTGGTGATGATGATGCCAAAGCGCTTGGTATAAGGGTAACGTGGGTGCGTAACAGTGCCATTTTACTCGCCACGCTACTGAGTACACTCACGGTAGTCGTTGCAGGTATGATTGGTTGGGTAGGGCTCATCATTCCGCATATTGCACGTTTTTTGGTGGGAGCGGATAACCGCATTTTACTTCCCATGTGTGCCCTTTTGGGGGCGACATTTTTAGTGATCGTTGATACGTTATGCCGTACTTCGATGAGTGTTGAAATTCCCATTGGTATTGCTACATCACTGATTGGTATTCCCATTTTTGTCTTTGCGCTTAAAAACGCGAAAAAAGGATTTGCATGAGTTTTTACCAAGCGGAAAATATCTTTTTTTCTTACAATGACAAACCCGTTTTACAAGGGGTTGACCTTTCGATTGAAGAAGGCAGTATCGTCTCACTTTTAGGTCCCAATGGAACAGGAAAAAGTACGTTGATGAAACTCTTTTTGGGACTTTTAACCCCAAAAAGTGGCAAAGTGATCTTAAAAGGCAAAACATTACAGAATTATTCTATTAAAGAGCGCGCTTACCATGTAAGCTATGTTCCGCAAAGCACACAAGTGGCATTTGCCTTTTTTGCCCTCGATATTGTGCTTATGGGGCGCATCGCTTTTGAAACATGGTTTAAAAAGCCAAGTCAAGCTGACATACACTTGGCACGCGAGGCGATGGAGCGGTTGGGTATTTTACATTTGGAAAAACGCACATTCCAAACCCTGAGTGGTGGGGAAAAACAGTTGGTTTTAATTGCACGCTCATTAGCGCAAGGGGCAAAAATCTTGGTCATGGACGAACCCGTTTCGGGGCTGGATTATGGCAATCAGCTACGCCTTTTAGAGACAATTATGAATCTTTCTAAAGAAGGATACACCTTTTTAAAATCAACCCATTTCCCAGAACATGCTTTAATGCTCGGGGGTTATACCTATGCACTGAAAGATGGTCACATTTTAGCACACGGGCTTACATGTAAAACAATTACACAAGAGCTCATCAACGAACTTTATCATACGGATATTGAGCTCAAACAGACATCGTGTGGCTATCCTGTATGTATCCCTTCGTTTGTTCATAATTCTAAAGTATAGGAGGTTGGTCGGTTTTTGGGCAGGGCAGATCTATCGTTATATAAAATAAAATACTATGTTTGCTAAACATTTAAAAGGAGAAAATATGAAATGCAACGTTGGCTTGGCGCTTTCATTGATCACTGCATCCGTGTTGATGGGTGAGACATTTGAGCTTGGAAAAATTGAGGTCAGTGAATCAAAAGATATTAGTGCAAATAAGACAACCGAATTTGTTGATGCACAGATGATTAAAGATACAGAAAGTAAAACAGTTGCTCAAGCATTGGAAACTATTCCTGGTACGTATATTGAGCAAACAGGTGCCCGTAATGATACAGGTATTCGTATTCGAGGCTTTAAACAAAGTCGTGTGCCTATCTATGTCGATGGTATTCCTGTTTATGTCCCTTACGATAAAACAACGGATTTGAGTCGTTTTACAACGTATGACATCGCTGAAATTGATGTATCAAAAGGCTATGTTTCTCCAATGTATGGGGCAAATACAATGGGTGGAGCTGTTAACCTTATCACCAAAAAACCAACGAAAGAGTTTGAAGGCGAAGTGGGAGCGGGCGCTTTTAGTGGAAATGGTCAAGAAGAGTATTTGACGATGGGAACCAATCAAGGGAAATACTATGGATTGATCTCTGTTTCAAACTATGAGAGGGATTATTTTAAATTATCCGATAATTACAGTGCCAAAGGGTGGGAAGATGGTGGAAAACGCTCAAACTCTGACTCTCAAGATCGTAAGCTCAATCTCAAAGTGGGTTACACTCCCAATGATACCGATGAATATGCCTTTAATTATATTGCACAACGTGGTGAAAAAGGACAACCTTATTTTGCCGATGCGGCAACACCTTTTTTCCCAAGTAATAAAAACCCCTATATACGTCATTGGGACTGGCCTGATTGGGACAAGACGAGCTATTATTTTCTGACAAAAACGGCACTGGGGGATGCTATAACCCTTAAAACACGTTGGTATCGTGATGAATTTTATAATTCCATCAATTTTTATAATAATCTACCTTCAACCAGTTCAGCAATCACAGAAGTTTCTGAATATGACGACCATACGTTAGGTGGTAATGTTGAGCTTGATTTCAAATTAACAGAAGCACAAACGTTAAAATTGTCTGTTTTACAGAAAAAAGATTATCATAAAGACATTGATTCTTTATACAGAGGATTAGATATTAAGGCTGAAGGAACAACAACATCGTATGGTTTAGAATACGCACTTCAAGCAACGGATAAATTAACATGGGTTGTCGGTACTTCGTACGATAAAAATGAGATCGATAAAGCGCAATACCGTAGTGGAAACACTATTAAAGAGTTTAATAAATACGATTCAGATGCGTTAAATCCCGAAACGGCACTTTACTACAAACTCAGCGATGCGACGATGCTGTATGGCAGTATTGCGAAAAAAAGCAATATGCCAACACTCAAAGATCGATACTCAACGAAGCTAGGAACGTACATTCCCAATCCAGACTTAAAAGCAGAGAGTTCTGTTAACTATGAAGTCGGTATTGAACAAAAACTCAGTGATGCCCATGTTGCAAAAATGGCACTCTTCTTATCACAATCAGATGATTATATTGCGTCTGTTAGCGTACCTGCTGTTCCAGGATTTTGTACAGGAGGCTGTAGTCAAAGCCAAAATATTGGCAAAGAAGAGCATAAAGGCGTTGAGGTCTCATTGGACTCTTTATGGGATGAGTACATAAGCAGTAGTGTATCTTATACCTACATAGATGCGGATGTCAAAGACAATCCCGTCAATCCTTATGTAACAGATATCCCTAAGCACAGTTTTGCAGGTCGCTTGAAATACTCTCCGATTGCAACGGTTGATATTATTCCTCAAGTTCGTTATGAAAGTGAGCGTTATGTCAGAAATGAGGCCATTTATAGTGATTATTTAACCAAAGATTTTTTCTTAATGGATCTGAAAGTGGCGTATCGACCAGTTAAAGCGCTTGAGCTGGCTGTTGGCGTTAAAAATATCTTTGATCGAGATTATTTTTATAGCTATGGCTATCCTCAAGAAGGCCGAAGTTACTACGCTAATGCGCGTTATAGCTTCTAAAATTATTTTTTACATGTAAAACAGTTCAGAGAGCTTTAATGTTCTCTGAACTATACTTTCTTCCTCTGCTATAACCCTCCAAGCAATATGCTTAATTTGCATATTTAAGTTACTTTTAAGTTTTTAAACTACTCTTTTTTTACCATTTTCACCTAAGCAAATCTGTGGTAAATTTACTACAAATCGGTAAACAGTTGTTTACTAAAATCACATAACGCATCGTAAAAAGAGGGTCTTGTTTCTACAAAGATACCGTGTTTCCCCTTGTTTTCGAGCTTTTTAAGCTGTTTCAATGAATCTGGACTCAATTGGTCTAGTTTTGTTGACTTTAAGAAATGAGGAACAAAAAAATGATAAATAAAGAATCCGTTAATAAAGCCCGCTCACTCTACTATGGCTTCTTGAGCAAAATATTTGTTTTTACAACAAGTTTAGATCGTTACAAAGGTGTTTCTGAAGCGCTTGATGTGATGGTTGAAAATCCTATTGATGAAAATTCCGCTGAAGCACTCAAAGAAATTAAAATATTTTTGGTTGAAAAAGGTCAAAATGCACTGATTCAAGAGTACGATGACATCTTCCATAATCCTGCCTATAAAGTTGTTCGCAATACCGCGTCCTATTACGATGAGGGTGTTGAGAGTGGGCATCAGCGCTTAGCTGTTAAAAATTTCTTAGCCAAAACAAAAATTAGACGGGATGAAATCAACTTCAAAGAGAACGAAGACAGCGTTGGGTTTATCTTTACTTTTATGCACGAGCTCATTGAACTTATTATGAAAAATCAAAAAGAGTATGAAACTATCCAGCACTGTCTTTTCACCGAAGTGATTAACCCTTTCGTGGATGAGTTTATCATCAATGTCTATGAGCACCCGATGTCAAAAACATACCAATCTATTGCAATTGTTCTTAATGCGTTTATGGCATTTGAGCGTATGTATTTTGAAGTCGCAAAACCACCTCTCAAAGAAAAAATTAGGGTTCAAAAGCCTGTGGAAGTGATTTCTGGAGCAGAAGCAAAACGAAGAGCGGACAATAAAGCTAAAAAGATGGCGGGACTGGATGCAAAAGTAGAGCGTACCCTGCGCTAGCAACGAAAGAGGTTGCTCAAGAAAATAGTGATTTTTTTGAGCAATCTCTTGCAAAAGGGATTAATGTATACAAGGAGCATTGTATGAATGAGAGCAGACGTGGCTTTGTCGCAAAAGCTGCACTTGTGGGTGCTGTCGCTGCCGTTGGCGTAGTGGGTGCACAAGCAAGTTCTTCTAGTTCAAAAGGTTCAAATGGCGTTGTTGTAGGTAAATCTAAAAAGAAAGAGATTACTTATAAGAAAACACAAGCATGGGAAGATTATTACAAATCTGCCCTATAAAAGAGGAGGCATAGAGTTATGGAAAAAACAACCGAACGTGCTCTAACAACGACCGTAGGTCGAAGGTCATTCCTCAAAATGGCAGCCGTTGCTAGCGTATTTGGCGCTACTTCAGGGTTTGCTGGTGAGAATGTGACACGAGCTGCAACAGAGGAAGAGGTTAAAAACCCATTTCCTGGAAGCAAAAAAGTTAAAACCATCTGTACATCATGTTCAGTAGGGTGTGGTGTAATTGCAGAAGTTCAAAATGGAGTATGGGTTCGTCAAGAAGTTGCTCAAGACCACCCAATCAGCCTTGGTGGACATTGTT
>JAVHRG010000207.1:0-13555 GCA_036171535.1 Sulfurospirillum sp.
GGAAAAAATTAAAAGTGAAAATGGCAATATAACGATTGCGACGCGCTCTTTAGTCCCCCCTGCCTTTTCGTACCACTCTGTCGGTGATTTTGATGTAGGAAAACGTGGCTGGGGTCGCCAAAATTTTACGGCTAATTTTGCGAGGACTGAGGAGTTTTGGAATTTACAAAAACTCTCCTATGTTTCGACACGTTATACTATCGGCAATGGCGATGGTGTCCGGTATGAACCGTGGCATGTGAAGATTGTATAGATGATCTTAAGCATTGAAAGTAGCTGTGATGATAGCTCCATTGCAATCACGCGATTAAGTGATAAAAAATTACTCTTCCATAAAAAAATTTCTCAAGATGCTGAACATGCTGCATACGGTGGCGTTGTGCCTGAACTTGCCGCACGTCTTCATGCCGTGACTCTTCCTAAAATACTCGAAGAGGCAAAGCCCTATTTTGCTGAGCTCAAAGCAATTGCTGTGACCAATGAACCTGGACTTTCCGTCAGTTTGGTTGAAGGGGTTAGTATGGCCAAAGCACTCAGCGTTGCACTGAGTCTTCCTCTGTTGGGAATTAACCATCTCAAAGGTCATATTTGCTCCCTTTTTATCGAAGAGGAAATACGTTTTCCGATGGATGTTTTGCTCGTCTCGGGTGGGCATACACAGCTTTTACATGTAAAGAATTTAGAAGCAATAACGCTGCTTGCTACGACGATGGATGATAGCTTTGGCGAAAGCTTTGATAAGGTAGGAAAAATGTTGGGACTTCCTTACCCTGCAGGTCCGCTTATCGAGGCACATGCTAAAAAAGGCAACGCCAAACGGTTTAATTTTACAATTCCGTTGCAAGGAACTTCTTCTTCCTTACTTGCATTTAGTTATTCAGGTCTTAAAAACCAAGTCAGGCTTTGTATTGAAGCACAAGAGACGTTGGATGAACAAACCATCTGCGATATCTGTGCTTCATTTCAACGTGTGGCTGTGGCGCATCTGATGCAAAAGATCAAAAAAGCGTATAAAGAGCGTTCTGTTGAACATTTTGGTGTTGTCGGCGGAGCAAGTGCAAACCTCTATTTGCGAGGCGAACTGGAGACTTTTTGCACTTCCAAAAAAGCAACACTACATACCGCTAAGATGGAATTTTGCTCTGACAATGCTGCAATGATAGGACGCTGTGCCCTAGAAGCGTATGCTAAAGGCGCTTTTGTAGCTGTAGCGGATTTGAAAGTACGGAGTACATCGAAAGATATTTTTTATTAAATCTTAGCGTGGAAACGATCCGTTGTTGATGTCAATAACGGTACCATTAATGTACTCAGGTGATTCCGTAGCGAGCCAAACAATGGTTTTGGCGATTTCTTCAGGCTGTGCGAATCGTTTGGAAATAACGGATTTTAAAAAGGCTTCTTGACGCGCTTGAGGGATGGTGTTGAGCATTTCAGTGGCAACGGGGCTTGGTGCTACTGCATTGATGATGATTTTACCTTCAAAAATTTTTGAGAAGCTTTTGGTCGCGTTAATCAGTCCTGCTTTTGTGATACCATACCAAATATCAGGATGACCGATCTGCCCTGCAATAGAGGTATTGTTGACAATGCGACCACCATGCACAAGCATAGTTTTTGCAACCTCTTCAATGAGTTTTATGGGTGCTTCAAGGTTGATTTTAAGCATGGTATTGATTTGATCGTTTTCGTAGTTTTGGTAAGGAATTGCATACATGATGCCAGCATTATTGATGAGAATATCAATCGCTGGAAGAGAGGCAATGAGCGCAGGGATGGCATCAATCTGTACTAAATCAAACGCGATAGTTTTAATCTTTGAATGCGTTGATAACTCAAAATTTTTAAAGTCTCGCGCAAGAATAATGACGTCATAGCCTAATGCCATAAAAGCTTTTGTGACTTCAAGACCTATGCCTTTGTTTCCGCCGGTAATTAAAGCTGTTTTGCACATAAATTTTCCTTGTTTACATTTATAAAATAATAATTTCTTCTTCTAATTTCACGCTAAAGCGCTTGAAAACCTCTTCTTTGACAGCCGTGATGAGTTCCATCGCTTGTTCATACGTACCGCCTCCAAGATTAACCAAGAAGTTGGCGTGAACATTGCTAAACATCATATCCCCAACACGTTTGCCTTTAAATCCCGCTTCTTCAATGAGTTTTCCTGCAAAGTGTCCCACAGGGTTTTTAAAACAACTACCCGCACTGGGCTCTTTGGGTTGATTGTCGCGCATTTTTTTAAACATGGCCAGCATATTTTCATCAAAACCTCTTTTACATGTAAAGGTTGCTTCATAGACAATACCTTCTATTTTAGCGAAGCGATAGCCATGTTCTATGTTCGATTTTTCAATCCATCCATTTTCGGTGCGAATAGCGATGAGGTCATTAAAAATTTCCCACTCTTTCAGTCCAGCGTTCATCGCAATCATGCCACCAAGTGTTCCAGGGAGTTTTTGCATGAGTTCAAAGCCTGCAAGATCATGCTTTTTGGCAAACGAGAGAATCTTGCCACTAGGTGTTGCTCCGCCTACATGTAAAACATTTTCTTCTACGCGTATAAAGTCAAAACATTTATCAAGCATAGCAAGTGGAGGAGGGGTGGAGCTGACAAGAAGGTTGTTTGCGCCACCAATGAGCTTATAGCCTTTTGGAAGAGGAGTAATAGAATCAAGCAGTAAAACATCCAGTGTTGGACCAATTTTAATGCTTGAATAGGTCGAAAAATTAATCAGCTTTGTCATTTAAAAGACAAATGAAGGGATCATATCAATCATTCGCGTTGTAAATTCAATCATCATGTTCATCATCCATGGCATCGTAAAGATGGCGACAACGATGGTGACAAGAATTTTGGGAACAAAGCTCAGTGTGGATTCATTGATCTGGGTGACCGCTTGAAAAATACTAATGGCAAGACCTGCTATGAGGCCTGAAAGTAACATCGGCATAGAGAGATAAAGCGCTATTTTAAACGTTTCAACACCGAGTCCGATGAGTTTTGCTTCCATAAAAATACCTTTTTAGCTGTTTCGCAATGCTTCATATTCTTTGGGAATAAGATAGTCATGCGCTTTAATCTGTTGGTCGTAAAAACCGTGATTGTACCCAAGTTCAAAGAGTTTGTCGATTGCTTGATATTGGATTTCACTCATGTCAATAGAATTTTCATTGGCATAGAGTCCAAGGTACTTCTTAAGCGTGGCTTGATCAACTCGAACGAGGTTTCGTTCCAGTAGCATTTTGGAAAGAAGCCCTTGATGGGTATGCGCAACATCCACCGCTTGAATGAGTGTATCTTCGCACGCAATCGCACGCAAAATTGGCATAGAACGACGCAGAGCCATGCCTCCTAGTGGTAAAGGAAGTTCTTCTTTACAAAGCTCTCTCCACATATCCCACAATTCTCGCTCAACCACAAGGGTATCACTAAAATTTAAAATACTTTCATGGATTAAAACGCCCGCATCGACTTCGCCATCAATAACCGCTTGTTCAATCTCTAAAAAGTTTTTGTAGATAATGCGCGCATCAGGATAGGCGATTTTAAATAAAAGAGCATTCGTCGTATGTGTACCACTGAGAGCGACTTTAAAATTGCGTTTGAGTTTGGTCTCTTTACGTTTAACAAGTTTGGGACCATATCCCTCTCCAAAGCTCACAGCAGTGCGTAAAAGGGCATATTCACTGCGAATTTTTGGGTAGAGTGCGAAGCTAATAGCGGTGATATCATAACTATTTTTTAGGGCTTCAAGATTGAGCGTTTCAATGTCGAGAGCTATGTTTTCAAAACTCAGACCCTGTGTGCTAACCCAGCCAAATTTGATGGCAAAATACATAAAAATATCATCAGCATCCGGTGAATGTGCTACAGTAATCGTTTTCAAAAGTATCCTTGGGAAAATTTTAAATCATTTTAACATATTCCATATTGAAATATTTTGAACTGCTTTCAAAGAAATCGTATAGAATTGCTTCAAAGGGCTTTTTCAAGCTCGAAATGATAAAATATTAACACTATAAAAGAGGTAGTACAATGCAAATCGATGAAAATAAACAAAAAGCACTTGACCTTGCGATCAAACAGATCGACAAAGCGTTTGGTAAAGGGGCACTGGTAAGACTGGGTGATAAAGTAGTTGAGCCAATGGCTTCAATCAGCACAGGTTCTATTGGACTTGATCTTGCACTGGGAATCGGTGGTATTCCACAAGGTCGTATTATTGAAATTTATGGACCTGAGAGTTCAGGAAAAACGACATTATCGCTTCAAATCATTGCAGAATCGCAAGCCAACGGTGGGATCTGTGCTTTTGTTGACGCGGAGCATGCACTTGATGTGAAATATGCAGGAAATTTAGGTGTTGACATTGAAAATCTTTTGGTTTCGCAACCCGATTTTGGCGAGCAAGCCCTTGATATTGTGGAAACATTGGCCCGCAGTGGTGCAGTGGATGTTATTGTTATTGACTCCGTTGCGGCGTTGACACCTAAAAGTGAGATTGAAGGCGATATGGGCGATTCGCACATGGGCGTTCAAGCGAGACTTATGAGTCAAGCACTTCGTAAGTTAACAGCGGTTGTTCATAAGATGAATACAACGGTTATTTTTATCAACCAAATTCGTATGAAAATCGGTACGATGGGGTATGGTTCTCCTGAAACGACTACGGGTGGAAATGCGCTGAAATTTTATGCTTCCGTACGTATTGATGTGCGCAAGATCGCAACACTTAAACAAGGTGAAGAGCAGATTGGTAACAGAGTGAAAGCAAAAGTGATTAAAAATAAAGTCGCGCCTCCGTTTCGTCAAGCAGAGTTTGATATTATGTTCGGCGAAGGAATTTCGAAAGAAGGCGAGATCGTAGATTATGGCGTAAAACTCGACATCATCGATAAGAGTGGAGCTTGGTTTAGCTATAATGAGACAAAATTAGGGCAGGGTCGAGAAAATGCAAAAGCATTTTTAAAAGAAAATAAAGAAACATCGTTAGAAATTGAGGAAAAAATAAAACAAGCAATCAGCGGCAATGCAATGGTAATGGCATGTGGCGTTGATGATATAAAGGAAGATGAATGATCTATATTGAAGATATCGCGGCAGACGAAGTTTTAGATAGTAGAGGAAATCCAACCGTTCGGGCAAAAGTAACTTTAAGTGATGGCACTGTTGCAACTGCAATTGTACCAAGTGGCGCAAGTACTGGAAAACGTGAAGCCTTAGAGCTAAGAGATGCGGACAATCGTTATATGGGCAAAGGCGTACTTAAAGCATGTGAAAATGTTAATACGGAAATTTCCGATGAATTGATTGGACTTAGCCCTTTTAATCAAGCATTTATTGATGAAATGATGTTGAAATTAGATGGTACAGAGAACTATGGTCGTTTAGGTGCAAATGCCGTGCTTGGTGTTTCTATGGCTGTTGCACGTGCTTCTGCATTAAGCCTTGGCATTCCTCTTTATCGTTATCTTGGTGGTGCGAATGCAATGACCCTTCCAACACCGATGTTTAATATTATCAATGGCGGCAGCCATGCCAATAATAGTGTTGATTTTCAAGAATATATGATTATGCCCCTTAACTTTGAAAATTTTGGAGAGGCATTACGCTCATGTGTGGAAGTCTATCACCAATTGAAAAAAATCATTGCAGGCATGGGTGAAAGTACAGCGCTTGGGGACGAAGGTGGTTTTGCACCTAATCTTAAAGACAATGAAGAACCCATCAAAGTCATACTGCAGGCGATTGAAAAAGCGGGTTATAAACCAGGTATTGATATTGCGATCGCATTAGACGTTGCAAGCAGTGAGCTTGTAGCAGATGGCGGTGGTTATAGACTTGAGTCTGAAAAAAGAACGCTTAGTAGTGCGGAACTTGTTGCTTATTATGAAAATCTTTGCGCAAAATACCCAATCGTTTCTATTGAAGATGGTTTAAGTGAAGATGACTGGGATGGTTGGAAACTTTTGACCGAAAAATTGGGTTCAAAAGTTCAATTGGTTGGCGATGATCTGTTTGTAACCAATAAAAAAATCTTAAGCGAAGGTATTGCCAAAGGCATTGGTAATGCAATTTTGATTAAACCAAATCAAATCGGCACTGTTACCGAGACAATGCAAACAGTACGCTTGGCACAACGTAATAACTATAAATGTGTCATGAGTCATCGAAGTGGTGAGAGCGAAGATGCTTTTATTGCTGATTTTGCAGTAGCGCTTAATACCGGAGAAATTAAAACAGGTGCAACGGCTCGTGGTGAGCGAACCGCTAAGTACAATCGCTTATTGGAAATAGACAAAGAGCTTGAATTTGGCGAGTACATAGGAAAACAACTCTTTATTAAATGAGTGAAGTTTTAGACGAATTTGAAGAAGAAGCCGAAGAGAGTGGAGGTTCTGCTCTCTTTTATCTTAAGGTTTTATCTCTAGTTATTATTGTTGTGGGGTTTGGTCTGTATATTGGTGATGTTCTTTTTGGTAAAAGTTCACTCGATGTGCTTCTAAATCTTCAAGCCGACAAAGACACCTTAACTGTGAAAATAAAAAATCTCAAAGAAGAGAATGCTGTATTACAAAAAGAGTATTTTGAGTTACGACAGTTGGACCCTGATAGATAAATTAAGGAGAGCATATGCAGAAGATTCTTTGGCTTTTTCTATCTCTTGCAGTGATACTAGAGGCGAGAGAGAATCCTTTTGAGACAAATATGTCTCCTCATGAAGTTGGGCAGACAACACAAATTAAAGAGGAGCGAACAGACTTTGTTAATGCTTCCTTAACCCTTCCCAGCAGTGCACGGATTTTAAAAAGTGCTTCTGTTACTTTCCAAAATTTAGATGGTTCTATTAGTGAAGAAGTTGTTGGCATTGAAAAAAATATTGATTGGCATTTACCACTGATTTTAAGCAATGGCAAAGTTGAATCCAATCCCTCTTCTGCAATAGCGCTTCCTGTCAATATTCCTGATTCTAAAAAAATAGTTGAAAAAAAAGATCCTACGCCTAAAGAAGAAAAAATAGCAAGTCGCATGACTCCGAATACAAACTTGGAGGGCAGTACCTTCAAATTAATAGATGATCTTTCTTTTTATGTTAATCAAAATGAGATCACTATTTTTACCAAAGATACTAAGGTACGCGATTTTTTGATTGCTGATCCTTATAAGGTCGTTGTTGATTTCAAAAAGGTGAATTCTTATGCCACCAGAACATTGGATTTCAAAAAAGCTCCTTTTGTCTCAGCAACCCTTGGTGATCATGATGACTTTTACCGTATAGCTATTTTATTAGATGGTCATTATCGTTACGATATAGAAGCTTTCAAGGGTGGATATATTATTAAATTGAAGTAAAAAGAAGCTTTACATGTAAGGAAAAATCCTTACATGTAAAGAGGGTTAAATCTCGTATTTGGGTGTACGTTCAAGTGGTCCAAGATAGTGTTGACGAGGGCGTGCAATCTTCATATCAGGCTGCTCTTTAAGCTCAAGCCATTGTGAAATCCAACCGGGTGTTCTACCAATGACAAAGATAACCGCAAACATCTCTTTTGGAATTTTCAAAGCTTGTAAAATGAGCCCTGAATAGAAGTCAATATTGGGATAAAGTTTACGTTTAATAAAGTACTCATCATTCAAAGCAATCTCTTCAATGCGGTGTGCAACTTCCATCAATTCACTATCAATCGAAAGCTCATTGACTAACTGTTTCTGAAGATTTTTCAAAATCGTTGCACGTGGATCAAAGTTTTTATAGACCCTGTGTCCGAATCCCATGAGCCTAAAAGGATCATTTGGATCTTTGGCTTTAGCAATAAATTTATCCACATTATCCACATTTCCAATGAGCTCAAGTTGACGAATAACAGATTCATTCGCTCCACCATGTGCGCGACCCCACAATGCGCCGATACCAGCAGAAATAGCTGCATAAGGGTGCGCATGGGTTGATGCAACGACTCGAACTGCTGTGGTAGAAGCATTTTGCTCGTGGTCTGCATGCAGTGTAAAGATGGTATCAAGCGCTTTGACTTCAATGGGTTTGAGGTCAATATGATGATGAGGATATCCTCTAATCATATAGAGAAAGTTTTCTGTAAACCCTTTATCTAAATCAGGGTAGATAATGGGGAGACCTTGTGAATAACGATATGAAAAGGCTGCAATTGTTGGAATTTTAGCCACAATGCGGTGTGCCATCTCTTTGGCTTCTTCAGGTGAATCCATATCTAAATGATCAAAATAAAAGGTTGAGAGTGCTGAAACAGCTGCTGATAAAATTGCCATTGGATGTGCATTATCAGGAAAGGCATCAAAAAGTTTACGCATACTTTCATGAATAAAGGAACGCTTTTTGAGCTCCATTAAAAAGTTTTTATATTCATCTTTAGTAGGAAGCTCTTTGTGGAGCAGTAAAAAAGCAGTATCTAAAAATGATTTTTTAGTTGCTAAGTAAGCAATATCATAACCACGGTACATCAACTTTCCAAGGTCACCATCGATATAGGTAATACGAGACCTACAACTTGCGGTAGAGGTAAAACCACGATCTAGGGTAAACATACCTGTGCTACCATAGAATGTTGAAATATCAACGACATCAGGTCCTAGTGTTGACTTCAGGATCGGAAATTCATACTCTGTGCCCGTACGATTGTCGATAAGGGTAACTGACTCTTTACTCATACGCATCCTTTTTAAATAATAAAATATTATATCAAATTTTGTTTTGCCCGCTTAATAAATTGTAAGCATTATTATATTAGAGAGAAGAATATTAAAAAAGTTAGTTTGAAAGTTTTAGGTAGAGCGTAGCCGTTAATCAGCTACGCATGACACGTTGAGGCGATTTCATATCCTAATCGCTGGATCATATCTCGATCACTTGCAGGAAGTTCACCTTTGGTTGTTAGGTAATCACCAATGACGATAGCATCAGCACCCGCTGCAAATATATTGCATTCTTTGCTTTTAAATGTCGTTTCACGTCCTCCAGCCACCATCAGTCTGGTATGTGGAAGCGCTGCCCTTACTTCAGTAATAATTTTAAGAGCTTCTTTTTCACTTAAAGGTGCAGCCTTCAGGGGAAGTGCGGGATTTTGAATGTAAAAATTAAGAGGCATCGTCTCTGGCGCTAAAGATTTCACACTTTCTATAAATGCTGCTCTATCTTCTTGACTTTCTCCAAGTCCAAAGATACCACCACTACATAAGAAAAGACCTGCTTCTCGCACGTTTAGACACGTTTGGTAGCGGCTTTCCCATGAATGCGTGGTACAGATTGTGTTGTAAAAGGCTTTGGAACTCTCAAGATTGTGATTGTAAGAATTCACGCCTGCCTCTTTGAGTTTTTTGAGTTGTTCAACACTGGCAATGCCATTGCATGCAATAAGGTGAATTTCTGGAAGCTCTGCCCTTACTGAGCGTGCTGCTTCGCAAACGAAAGCAAGTTTTTTATCATCAAGTCCCAATCCAGAGGTAACGAGACAAAAACCAAGTGCACCATTTTTTACAGCATTTTTTGCTTCAAAAATAATTTGTTCAATAGGTTTATATTTGTAACGTTGTATATCCGCATGATGGCGGGCACTTTGGGTACAAAACCCACAATCTTCTGCACAGCTTCCACTGGAAATATTTGAAATAGCACATAAAAAAATTGATTTGCTCATAAATGAAGATTCCTTACATGTAAAGTTTAGATTTCTTGCAAGTTTTAACTTGCAAGAAGAAAAGCACCAAAGGTGCACGGGCTTTATGCCAAAGCTTTTTAGGCTTCCTCTTTGTGTTTACATTTGATACATTCAAAAATTTCTTTTTTACGAAGTTCTCGTTTTGACATAATGTAACCACATTCAGGGCATTTTTTATCGGTTGGTTCATGGTTTGAAATAAATTTGCATTTTGGGTAGTTCCCGCAACCAAAAAATTTACCTCTACGTGAGCTTCGTTCTATAATAGCCCCACCACACTCAGGACATGGAACGGCTAAGGTAATCTGCTCTTTGGGCGCTGCATCACTCACTTTCTTGAGGTTTTGAGTGTATTTACAGGTGGGATAGGTACTGCATGCAATAAATTCACCAAAACGTCCTTTGCGTCTTACCAGTTCTTTGCCACAATCTGGGCACATTTCTCCGGTAAAAACGACGACTTTTTGGCTCTCAATATCGGTTTTCCCTTTAGCAATTTGAGCTTCAAAAGGCTCATAAAATTCCCATAAAATCGCTTGCCAATCTTCTTTATCTTCCGCAATAAGATCAAGACGCTCTTCCATTGTTGATGTAAAAGAAGAGTCGACGATTTGAGGAAAATGTTCTTCTAAAAGCTCAGTAACACGAAAAGCAATTTCAGTAGGGATAATCTGCTTTTTTTCAATTGTAATATAATCGCGTGCTGTTAAAACAGAAATGGTTGGCGCATAGGTTGATGGCCGACCGATGCCAAGTCCTTCAAGTTTTTTGATAAGGCTTGCTTCAGAGTAGCGAGATGGCGGTTCTGTAAAATGTTGGTTCGCATCAATCTTCGTCAGTTTTACTTCTTGTCCAAGGGCAAGATCTGGTAAAAGCTTATCTTTGTCATTGTCGCCGTATACTTTATAGAAACCATCAAAAAGAAGTTTGCGACCACTTGCTTTGAATTTACCACTGTTACTTTCAAAGATTAATGTTTGTGACTCAAAGCGTGCATTGTTCATTTGAGACGCTAAAAAGCGGTTATAGATGAGTGTATAGAGTTTGAGCTCATCTGGTTTGAGAAATTCTTTGGCAACATGGGGTGTAAATTCTAATATCGTAGGACGAATTGCCTCATGCGCTTCTTGGGCACTTTTAGATTTATTGGCATAAAAACGTGGTTTTTCTGGCAAATAGGCATCACCATAGGATGTTTTGATCTGATCGCGCGCTGCTTCAATCGCCTCTTTCGAGATATTCAAAGAGTCTGTTCTCATATAGGTAATAACACCCATAACCCCTTGATGCGTTTTAACACCTTCGTAAAGTGTTTGGGCAACCATCATCGTTTTTTTAGGAGAGTATCCCAAGGCACTTGAAGCACTTTGTTGAAGTGTTGAAGTCATAAACGAAGGGCTTGGTGAGCTTTCACGTTCTTTTTTCTCTAAAAGGGCTACTTTGAACGTTTCTTTTAAAAGTTTTTCTTGAATTGCATGGGCACGTTCAGCATTGGAGATCGTCATTTTTTCGATTTTTCCACCTTCAAACTCTACTAAAGAGGATTCAATCGTTTTATTAAAAAGAGCATCAATACTCCAGAACTCTTCCTCTTTAAAAGCTTTGATCTCTTTTTCACGATCCACAACTATTTTAAGTGTGGAGGATTGAACACGCCCAGCACTTAAGCCTTTTTGGATTTTTGAAGAGAGTAGCGGAGAGAGCTTGTAGCCAACAATACGGTCAAGCAAACGTCTGGCTTGTTGCGCGTTAATACTACTTGCATCCAAGACTCTAGGATTTTCTAAAGCATGGGTAATAGCATTTTTTGTAATTTCATGAAAGACAATACGCGGTAACGATTGAGGGTCCTTCCCAATTGCAGTAGCAATATGGTATCCAATAGCTTCACCTTCACGGTCCTCATCGGTCGCGATATAGACTTGATCGGCAACTTTTGCAAGATCTTTGATCTCTTTTACCACCGCGGCATGATCTTTGGGGATCCGGTACTCTGGGACAAAGGTTTGATTGTCGATCTTAATACCAAAACTGCTTTTGGGAAGATCGCGGATATGTCCTTTAGAAGCGACAACTGTATAGTCTTTACCTAAAAAATTCTTAATCGTTTTTGCTTTAGTCGGGGATTCGACAATAATGAGATTTTTCACTTATTTTCCATCTTTACATGTAAACATTTTTGTGTATTCTATCTAAAAAAGAATCTTTTTAAAAATAGTCTCTTGGATTAAAGTTTTTTTTTGAGGAGACGATCTTGTTTTTATCAAAGGCAAGGATGCCTGCGAAATACAAAAGATAAAAGGATTTATCATGGGTTTCCGTATTAACACAAACGTTGCATCACTTACTGCACAAACAAGTGCTGCAGTCAACAACAGAAATTTGGACAGTTCACTTGCCAAATTGTCTTCAGGTCTTCGTATCAATAAAGCAGCAGATGATGCTTCTGGTCTTGCAATTGCAAACTCACTTCGTGCACAAGCAAGTTCACTTGGTCAAGCTGTCTCTAATGGTAACGATGCAATCGGTTTGATTCAGACTGCCGATGGTGCGCTTAGCGAGTACTCAAACGTTCTTGATACTATCAAGACTAAATCTGTACAAGCAGCATCTGATGGTCAAAACTCTACTTCTCGTCTAGCCATTCAAAAAGACATCAGCCGTCTACTTGAGAACTTGAACACTATTGCTAAAACAACATCGTTCAACGGTCAAAAACTTCTTTCTGGTACCTTTACCAATAAAGAGTTCCAAGTTGGTGCAAATGCGAATGAGACGATTAAAGCTTCAATCTCTTCTGCAGAGACAAGTCAAATTGGTCAAACGAGTCGTGCAACACTTACCGTTGCTGCTGGTGAAAATCAATTAACGTTGAAAAGTGCGATTAGTGGTAAATCCATTACGCTTGAGTCTGTGAATGTGTTGTCAAATAATGATCCTGAAAATGGTCTTGGTAATCTTGCCGGCATTATTAATAAACACAGTGCTGAAACAGGTATTACAGCAAAAGCAGTTGTTAGTACAACAACAGATACAGCAGTTGCTGCAGGTACTACAGGCAATGATTTTGCAATCAATGGCATCAATATTGGTGCTATCAATGTATCTGCTAATGACAGTGATGGTGCATTATTAACAGCGATCAACAGCAAAACAACTCAAACAGGTGTTTCTGCAACCACATCTGCAGGTAAACTCACATTGACAGCAAGTGATGGTCGTGCCATTAGTGTTACGGGTGATGCTTCTGCTGTTTTGGGAACTACATCTGACAAAATGAGTACAATTGGTCATCTTGAAGTCGTTCAAGCAGGTTCTGCTACATTCCAAATCAAGGGTGCAGAGTTAGGTACAGCTGTCGGCGCAAACATTACAATCTCTTCAGCAATGAATACAGTCGAAGATTCTACCATGTCTATAGGCAGTACAATTGCTTCAGGTAGTACGATTGCGGCAGGAACAAAGTTAGGTGTAACGATTAGTGCCTCAGTAGCCATGACTGCTAATGCTCTAGCGCAAGACGCACTCTTAACAGTTGGATCAATTATAGCAAGCGGCAGTACAGTGAATAAAGATACTGTATTGGGTGGTAAATTAACGGTAGATAGTACTACTGTATTAAGTTCTGATATGCTTGTTAAAGCAGGTTCTACCTTGGCAACAGGCACAATATTTGATGCAGGTACGGTTATAAACCAAGAAATGACTATCTCAGGAACGAATTACAAAGCGGGTTCTATATTAGCAGTCGATACTTCAATTGGTGCTTCAGAAAGTGTTACGCTCAGCAAAGATATGACTATGCATGTTGATGTTACTGCTCCAGCCGCAGCAATAGGTGATGCTAGTATCCTTAATG
>JAVHRG010000208.1:0-2703 GCA_036171535.1 Sulfurospirillum sp.
CATCAAACATTATGCATTTACCTCTTTTTTTATCTCTTTAGGGGTTTCTTCAACAATTATAGGTTGTTGTGGTGTGTCTGGCGTGGTAGAAGATTCAAGTGAAGCACTCTCTTTGACACTATTTTCAAGCTCTTTTAAAGAGTCATTGACACCTTGTGTCGTTTTTTTAATCTCTTCAAGTTCATCAAATGTGATGACTTTGCGTGCACTTGCTGTTGCTTCATCCAGTTTTTTCTTGTAGGTGATTGCTTCGTCTTTAAGCTCTTGAATTTTCATCTCTTGTTCAAAGGTACTTTTAACGTCATTGATGCTGGTTTTAAGTGTTTTAAAAAATTTTGCACCTTTAACCATTGCCTCTGGAAGTTTTTCTGGACCTAAAAATATAATTGCAATAATCACTATAACAAGGATTTCTCCTATACCCATACCGAACATGAAAGGTACCGCCTCACAGTTAATTTGAAGCTTGGATTTTATCTGAATTTATATCAAAATACCATAAATGTCTATCATCCTAGTGTATAATAGATAAAGAAAAATTTCAGAAAGAGCGAGCAAGCCGATGTATTTTAGTATGAACCCTTTACGTATCGTGATCATTTATGCTCTTTTTGCTGCTCTATGGATCTATTTTTCCGATCATGCTGTGGCTTACTTTGTTGATAATATCACTATATATGTAACGTTGGCAACGTATAAAGGTTTTTTCTTTATTCTCATAACATCATTACTGCTTTATAGTTTGATCAAAACAAAAATTCTTCAAATTGAATCCATGCAAAAAAAACTTAAAGAAAATGAACAACGCTTAGAACATGTTATCCAAGGTGCTAATTTAGGGTATTGGGATTGGGACTATGTGCAGCATACGCATGTGGTGAATGATACATGGCTCTCTTTTTTAGGTCTAAAAAGAGAAGATATTGATGAGATGGATACGGATTGGTCGAAGCGAATTCATCCTGATGACCAAATCATTACACAAAATGCTATTAAAAATACGATTCGAAACAATAAGCCTTATGTGATAGAGTTTCGTATGCGTCATCAAAATGGGCATTGGGTTTGGATAGAAGGATCAGGTGCCGTAGTAGAACGCGATAAAATGGGCGCTGCATTAAGACTTGCTGGGACACATCGTGATATTAGTGATCGTAAAAATGCACAACAAGAGGTGCTTTTTTTAGCCCTGAATGATCCTTTGACAAAACTACCAAATCGCGTTTACCTTAAACAAGAACTTGAAAAACGTTTATTAAATGAGCCTGCATTGTCCTTTATATTTTTAGATTTGGATCGTTTTAAAACAATCAATGATATGTATGGGCACACGTTAGGTGATAAGGTGATTCAATTAGTGGCTGAACGCTTTTTATCGTGTTTATCTGAAACTGATTTTCTCTCACGTGTTGGTGGAGATGAATTTGTGATTCTTACCAATGGTCATTTACATGTAGAAGCATTGTGTGAAAAATTAGCAAGTAGTTTGGTTGCTCCACTTGACGTTGCCATAGAACATTTTAAAGTGAGTACGAGTATGGGTGTAGCATGTTGCCCACAAGACGGTAAGAGCTTTGAGTCTCTTTTTAAAAATGCTGATACCGCAATGTATGAAGCAAAAAAAGCTAGTACCAAAAAATGTTATGCTTTTTATACGGCTTCTATGACCGAGCGTCTGTTGAATGCTTCTAAGTTAGATAATGATCTTAAAAATGCGATTGAAAATAATGAATTTATCGTTTATTTTCAGCCTGAAGTAAATCTTTATACAAACCAAATTACAGGTTTTGAAGCACTAGTAAGGTGGCAACATCCCACCAATGGCTTGATGATGCCAGATAGCTTTATTGCAAGAGCAGAAGAGATCAGGCTGATTATTCCACTTGGATTATTGATTTTTAAAAAAGTATTGGAACAGATGAAAGTGTGGCATAAACAAAATTTATTTGAAGGTGTCATTGTTGCCATCAATATCTCCAGTGTGCAAATTGAAGAGGACGATTTTGTTGAAAAAATTGAAGCCATACGCGAAAGTGTTGATGTGAGTGCTTTAACCTTAGAGCTTGAAGTAACAGAGAGTTGCTTTATGAACAATCCTGAACAATTTGCTGCAACGTTACAAAAACTTGAAAATTTGGGCTATAAAATTTCAATTGATGATTTTGGTACAGGGTATTCATCCCTCAGTTACCTGAAACAGCTACCGTTACACAAACTGAAAATTGATCGTTCCTTTATCAAAGATTTACCAGATGACAAAGATGATCAGGCTATTGCCAAGGCGATTATTGCTTTAGGAAAAAATCTTGAGCTTGAAGTATTGGCAGAAGGTGTTGAAACAGAAGCACAAAAAGCATTTCTCATTGAAAATGGATGTGACAGTATGCAAGGTTATCTTTTTGCAAAACCTATGACTGCCGAAGCGCTGGAGACCTTTTTAGATCAAAACTAACTTTTAGCTCCCTTTGTGTAAAATAAGCCCATTTTAATTACATCACATAGGGCAAAAATCCATGGAAAATTTAGACGCAGTGTTAAAAAAACATAAGTTAACCAAAGACGAATATGAAAATATTTTGAATATTTTAGGACGTGAGCCAAATCTTTTAGAGATTGGTATCTTCTCATCCATGTGGAGTGAGCACTGTTCGTATAAATCCAGTAAAAAATATCTTAATGGTTTTCCCACAAAGGCTCCTTGGG
>JAVHRG010000209.1:0-2701 GCA_036171535.1 Sulfurospirillum sp.
TACCCGGAAAGGTGGCGTTAGATGTACTAAAAGTTCTAGTGAACTTCTCTCCAGATTTTGACTTTCCAAAGATAAGCGAGTAAGGTAAAGAGCGCCATATAACCAATGAGTTTATACCCAAGATCGTCTCTTTCAGCTTTTTTGCTATCACCCACTTTTTCCATATACGTGATCACTTGGTTTTGAGCTTTTTCACTCAACCCAACGCGAGGCATAGACGTACCTGCTAGTTGTTTTTGTGGATTGTTAATGAATGTTGTAAGATACTCAGCACCTTTAGAGCGAATCATCATCGAAAGATCAGGAGGAATGGTTCCCATATACGCTTTTAATGCATCTTTATCCGTAGTACTCATGATTTTGTCATACTTCATATCATGGCATCGTTGGCATGCATCAGCAAAGACTTTTTTATCATCCATTGGAGCGACAGGCGCGATACTTTGAAGATACGCAACAATATCTGCGACTTCTTGATCTAAGTCTCCACCCAAACCAAAGAATTGGATCATTGGATGAGGACGTGTCTCATTAAACTTATGTTCAACGTTAAGTGCCTTCGTTGGGTTTTTAATCAGTGCCACAAGGAAGTTTTTATCGTATAGAGCACCTGCTGTGCTAAGATCTGGAGGAACGACACCAAACGTTGCAGAAGCACTTGCGTTATCCATGGGAGCTGGCATTCCTTGAGAAGCAATACCATGACATCCCGTACATCCCGCACTTAAAAAGGTTTCAGCACCTTTGGTGGCATCACCTTTTTTATCAGAGGCACCGAGATCTTTAAACGCAAAATCTGCAGGAGCAACATGAGGGTGCATTTGGGAATGAGCAAAAGGTTCTACGCCCCAATACACAACGGCTGTAAAGAAGATTACAACGGCTAATATTTTTAACTCTCTCATTTGCAACCTCCATGAGTACATTTACAGTTCGCTTCCATTTTCGTGATAATTGGAAGCAGAATAAACAAGGCAAGAAAGACAATGGTTGCACCAAAGCCAACCCATGCATTGTTTCCTGTTGGTGGTAGTTTGCCATAAACGGTTAAAACAATCATATCAATAAGCAATAACCAAAACCAAACAAAGAACAGAGGTCGTTTATGCGCTGGTGCGGTATGCATAGGATTCCTATCAAGGAAGGGAAGAAGCATAAAGATTACATTCGCAAAACCAAACGCTGCTAGACCAATTTTCATGGCAGGAACGCCTGCAATATCAAAGAAGAAACCACGAAGCACTTCATAACTCCACAAGAAGTACCACTCAGGGTAGATATGAGGAGGTGTTTTCATATTGTTAGCTGGCTCAAAGTTAATAGGATCCATGGCAAAGTCAAAATGGAAACAGACAAGATAGAAGAAAATGGTAAGGGCAACGCCTACAACAAAGAAATCTTTGGAGAGGAACACTGGCCAGAAAGGTACCACTTTAGATTCAACTTTTTTACCATCAAGGTATTTTTGAGACTCTGCATCAAAATCGAACTCTTCAGAATCTTGATTATTGACGTGAGGCATTCTTAAAGAGTAGAAGTGAACGGCAATAAGTAAAAGAATAACCAATGGGAGTAAAAGGACATGGAGCATGAAGAAACGTGTTAAGGTTGCATCGGCAACTAAGAAGTCCCCTCTGATCCAAATAACCAAAGCATCACCAATGACAGGAATACCGCCAAAAAGGTTGGTAATAACTTGGGCTGCCCAGTAGCTCATTTGTCCCCATGGAAGCATGTATCCACTGAACGCTTCAGCTGAGAACATACCAAAAAGTGCCATACCCGTAAGCCAAATAACCTCACGGCCTTTTTTATACGAACCGTAATAGATACCCGTAAACATGTGAATGTAAATGACAAGGAAAATAGCAGACGCTGCAACACCGTGCATATGACGCCATAACCAGCCGTACTCTACTTCTTGCATAATCGTATAGTTAACACTATCAAATGCGAGTTTAATGTCGGGTTTATAGTACATTAAAAGGAAGATTCCCGAAACAATCAGAACCATAAAAAGAACCATCAACACAACACCCATTGCCCAAAGGAAGTTGATGTTTTTAGGAATCCAATACTCTGTCATCATGACTTTGATGAACTTATTCACTGCTAATCGCTGATCGAGCCAATCGATAAAGCCTGTCGCTTTTCTAATTTCTGCCACGTTTGTCTCCTTTACGCTTTCTTAGGAACAAGTTTTTTATACTCTGGTCCTTCTTCACCAAGAACAAGTTTCGCTCCATCTATTTTAAAAGGAGGAATGTCCATTGGTCTTGGCGGTGGTCCAAACGTATTGATACCACTTGCATCAAACTCTCCACCATGACAGGCGCACTTAAATTGTTTCGTTGCCGGCATCCATGTTGGGATACATCCTAAGTGGGTACAAAGTCCTATCATCACGGTATAGGTACTGCCACCTGTCGTGATGTCACGTTTCTCATTTTTGGGCATATCCGCACTTTTTTTCAAAATGAAAATCGGTTTGCCCCTCCATTGGATCGTTTGGACTTCTCCCTCTTTCATCGGAGAGAGATCAACGGTGATGAATCCAGCAGATTGTACGCTTGGAAGTGGATCCCAAGTCTTTTTCATAGCACCAAGGGCTATGATGCCACCTGCTGCTGCAAAACCGCCGAATGCCATGCCTATAAAGTCTCTTCTGCTTGTTTCAACAGCCATTCTTTGTTCCTTTCGT
>JAVHRG010000210.1:0-13483 GCA_036171535.1 Sulfurospirillum sp.
CTACGAGTTTATCTATAATATGCTGAGGGGTTCTTCCATCAGGGTTACCCATTGAAAAGTCAATAATGTCGTCACCTGCATGGCGAGCTGCTAATTTTAGTTCATTAATTTCGGCAAAAACATACCCTGGTAATCTATCAATTGTATTAAATCTAATTTCATCAAACATTTTTTCTCCTCTTTTACTCTTTCACTTGTAAAGATAATCCATGCTTTATATTTTCAAGCATAAAACCATCACTAATTTTCAAATAAGCTGCGTTACTAGGAACTTTGAGCTTAAGCGTTCGTGTCGATTCTTCAGACTTTACATCACTTAGAAGGTGTAAATTTTCATCAAAAAAGACTACATCTGGAAACCATCTATCCCCTGAATGAACGGTTACTGTAATTTCTTTCAGATTTCTAACATCAATCCAATAAGGCTTTAAAGGTTTTCCAAGCGGTGTTGTTACACCGCTTTCTAGTTTTTTTGCCCCTAAATAAGCATTACTTGAGTCAATGTCATAAAACCAGTAATTGTCATCATTTTTTACGATATTCGTTATGCTGCATCCTCTAGCCACAAGGGCTCCCGCAAAAGATTCAGGATCAACAATATGTTCCGTTTGAAGATAAATTTCCCAAACAAAACCAGCACTATCACGCAAAGCATTGCTAGTTAAAAAATAGTTATATCCCATTGCTTCGAGAGATTCATTGATTATTTTAAGAAAAATAAGTGGATCGCTTTGTGTACGAAAAGCCAATCGTAATTGAATAGGTTTATCGTATAAAAGTTGCAATAAGCCGTTTTTTTTCAGCACAGAAATTACTTTGACACTATCAACTTCGCCATTAGGCTTTGTAAAATTAGTACTTTGCGCAAAAAGAACTTGAATTAAGTTTTTTTGTGTTTCATATTTAGTGGGGCCTACAAAGCTTTTAATCTTGTCTTGAAGTGTTTGTGCACCAAATAAAGAGAGTGAAAGGATTAAGATAAGCAGTAGTTTTTTCACCAGTTTTTGCCTCTATTAAGCTCTATAAATTTTTCTTCAGAAATCTTTTTCATTGTTCCATCTTCAACTAAAAAACGCGTTGATCCTTGTTCCGTAAAATCTTCCACACTACCATCATAAGAGAGTTTAAAAAAACCATTTCCCGTTTTAATAATTTGACGTTTTGTTAAATCAATAGTGATATTTTGATCACTTGTACTCTCTTTGCGTGTAAATGTTTCAAGATTCACAAAACCAACCCAAATACGCTTACTTGGAATCATGATTGCACTGTTTTTTGGAACGTCTTTCACCAACGTTGTATTGCTTTCAATAAGCGTTGGAATTGGTGAGGAAACGGCACTATTCGTATCATTGGATTCTGCTTTACGTGTCAAGTTTTCGTCAATACTAACCACAACGGCTTCTGTCGTGCTATTGCTACTATTTGTGTCAATAACGCGTTCTTCCACTTTGACACCTAAAGAAGTTGCTGTTGCTTGTACCACTGGAGTACTTTGAAAAGCACTGGTTTGATTGGTTTCTATTTTTGTTTTATCAAGAAGATTCATAATGTCAAAATTAATATCTATTTTAAAAATTGAGAAAAGGCCAAAAATTCCTGATATTAAAACCAACATTAAAAAAATCCATGCACCTTTTTTATAAGGACGATCACTTTTAACATGAATAAATATTTTCTCTTTGTGAGAGTCATCTTCGGCTTTATGTGCAGCCCAGTAGTCATAAAATCCTTCAAGCCAATCGGTCAAATCAAGCTTATACTCACGAGAAAGAATTTTAACAAAACCTAACGTGTTAATTTTATTAAGCTTTTCATACTGATTGTTGATCATATACTCTAGTTGCTTGACTTCAATATGGGTTCTTTTACAAACCTCTTGCAAACCAATCTTTTCTAAGACCCTGATATCATTATCCATTGGCAATCCTATCACACAGTACAGCAGCTGCCGCACTCACATTTAAAGAGTCAAATGCTCTTGCCATTTTGATTGAAACTATTGTATCTAATCGCTCTTTGACTTTAGGCGATAAACCCTTACCTTCGCTTCCCATAATCAAAACGCGTTTGGGCGCAAATGTAACTTCTTTAACATCTACACCACCCATATCTGCCCCATAGAGTGTAAACCCTATTTGTTTCAGTTCATTGAGCATATCACGTGTTGAAGGGCATAATGCGATTGGAAGTTCAAATGCTGCGGCGCTACTCGTACGTAAAATAGCTTCCAAATTACATGTTTTCATACCACTTAAAATCAAACCATCTGCGCCAAAAGCATAGGCACTACGGACAATAGCACCAATATTTCCCACATCCGTTACTTCATCTAAAATCACCAAAAAAGAGCCCTGCTTAATTTCGTTAAACGAAGCAAGTTCAATATCTTTAATTTCAGCAATAAAACCTTGATGGTTTCCTCCATGACACAACGCTTGTGCTTTTCGCTCATCAATCGTACAGATATTTTGCGTAACACGCGCAATCTGCGAGAAAAGCTTAGGGTCACACTTCTTGGGTAAGAAGACCGTCTCAATCCTTGAAGGATAGTGATTTAACAGATGTAAAAAGAGTTGTTTTCCATAGATTATCATGGCAAATATTGTATCCAAACTGGCTTAAAATAATACTAGCTTTATCATAAAACACGATTTTTAGGAGATTACATGTAACAAAATAGGGATATTAATTTTGAAGTTTCGTATACCACTCTTTAATACTCTCACCTGTGAGTTTGGAAAGCAGTTTGGCTTTTTGTTTAGGAGGTAGATCAAGGTCAATCAAATCTTCCTTGGTAATGGCTTCACCGCCATGTTGCACTTCAGGCGTAATGACAATCACCCATTCGCCTTTAAGGTTCGCCTTTTTCGATGCTTCTTGCACTTCAAGTGATGTTCCTAAAAAACGTTTTTCATACAGTTTAGTCGCCTCTTTGATCGCAAATATTTTACGATTAGGTGCAAACTGTGCTAATTCTTCAAGAAGTTTTTCAATACGATGGGGAGATTCATATACAATGACGGCATAAGGAGAATTCAGTGCTTCAAAAAGCTCATTTTGACGCTCCATCCCTTTATGAGATAAAAAACCGTAAAACAAAAACTGATGGGTTTTAATGCCACTTGTAACATATGCAAGCAAGGCTGCATTGGCACCTGGGAGAATTTCATAGGTGAGTGCATTTTCTTGGCAAAAACGTACCAGAGCAGATCCTGGATCGCTAATGCCTGGCATTCCTGCATCACTCAAATATCCTACGCTCTCTTCAAATATTTTTTTATCAATGGTGGATAAAACAGCATCTTCATTGTGTGAATGCATGGAAATAAAGTTTTTGATCTGAAATTCTAAGTTATGTTTTTGAGCCAGAAGAGAAAGAAGTCTTTTGGTGATTCGGGTGTCTTCGCAGAAAAGTGTTTTACACTCCGTTAAAACTTTAAGGCTTCTAACGGAGATGTCGTCTAAATTTCCTATAGGGGTAGGAATGAAATAGATCAATGGTTTTAAGAACTATTTTAAGCTATATTTTTTCTTAAATTTCTCAACTCTACCTGCAGCATCCACGATCTTCTCACTGCCCGTGAAGAATGGGTGACATGAACTACAAATATCAATTCTTAACTCGGCTTTGTTAGACATAGTTTCGAAACTATTTCCACATGCACAAGTTACAACGCACGGTACATATTCAGGATGAATATCTTTTTTCATAATGTGTTTCCTTAATTATTCATAAAAATAAAATCTATTATTTGGCACAGCTTGCCAAAGGGTGCAAATTATAGCACAAAAGATTCATTATTTCAAGTCATGCCAATATTTTGGAAGTCGCAGCGACAACCGCCGTTTCACTTCGTAAAATAGTGTTACATGTAAGCCCTACAATTGACTGATTTTGAAGTAACATTCGCTCTTTTTGGCTAAATCCCCCCTCCGGTCCAATCAAGATAGAAGAAATTTTTTCAGTTTCCTTCAATTTTGTTTCTGAAAAATCCAATATATAACTTTGAGGGTACGCATCTATATAACTTTGAAGCGTTGAAAATACTTCAATATGCATCAGTAAACTGCGCCCACATTGCTGTGATGAGTTAATCAAAATCCGTTTTATGCGTTCTAAATCAAGCTTGTGACTTTTTTGCGAAAATTCGGCATAGACAAAACTAATTTTGGAAACACCCAGTTCATTGAGCATCGGAAGTGTTTTTTCAATAATCTTCGGATCGATGATACTCCACCCTACATGTAAAACTTTTGAAGGTAAAAGTGGTAGCTCTGTTTTGACAATCAACTCAAGTTCTGCTTCTTTTTTGCCTATCTTATAAATTTCATATTCATAGATAAATACGTCTTCCAAATTGCGCCACTGAAGCTTCTCGCCTACACTGATACGACGCACTTTAAAGATATGTTCATACTCCCTTATGTCAACACTGAGTGTTTGAACGCCCGCATTGGGATGGTAAACAAATTGCATTTTAATGTACCACGTAAAAAAGTACGCTTATGATAATGACAGCAAGTAAATCTACGCTATATTTTTTGATTGCATAGCGTTTATAGGCACTTTGAGACTCTTCAGTTCGCTCAATTTTTTTATAAAGTTTATGGCCTCTGATACCAAATGCAACAATAAGAAGCCACACTAAAATCATAATCCATACAGAAAAAGAGAAGTTAAACTGTTGCACTGCCATCACAATAATCCCTGTAAAAAAGATGGCTGAGAGTACTATGTAATATTGAGGGGCAATAAGTTCAAGCCTTTTTGAAAGTTTGAGGAATGTTTTGTCACTTTTTAGAAGATAAATATTTAATCCAATCAATACCACCAAAAGAATGATAAAAAGCAAATGCAGTTGGATTGATAGTCGTATTAGCTCATCCATGATGAAAAATCCTTCACAAAAATAATCTAAAATTCTACCATTCTTAGTATAATATTCCCCATAAATCATAAGGTTCATAAATGCCTATTTCATACCAAGAAGCGCTAAGGATTATTCAGGCGCACATCAAACCTTTACATGTAAACAAAACGTTGTCACTTCTTAAGGCAATTAATTGTATTGCGAGTGCTAATGTTTATGCCAAATTTGCACTTCCCAAATACCCTATGAGTCTTAAAGAGGGCTATGGCATTGCCTTCTCTGCGGAGAAAACAGTTTATCCCCTACTGTCTCCACCGTATCCTGACCCAATTCCTTTAGGCTATGGGGTGAGCTTGTCCACAGGAGAAAGAATTCCAGAAGGAGCTGATACCATCATTGCTGAAGAAGATGCCCTGCTTGAGCAAGAAAATTGCATCAAAATTCCTTTACATGTAACGCAAACACAACATATCAAAAAAGAGGGAGAAGACATTGCTAAAGGTGAATTACTGCTTAAAAAATATGAACGTATTAGTGCCCAAAAAATTACCGCGCTCTCCTCTCAAGGTATCGCTAAAATCAAAACATTCCAAAAAACAACTGTTAGCATCTTAAGCATAGGTAATCAGCTCGCTTCAGGTGAAATTCATAACTCGAATGCAATGAGCTTAGCCGCAAGGATTATTGAACTGGGTGGCAAAGTGGATGAAATCGAAATTTGTGAAGAAGATAGGACAAAAATTTTAGAGAAATTAGATACATTTGTTCAAAAATCAGATTGTGTGATTACAACTGGAGCCATGAGCCGCCATGATGCGATGCGTTATTTATTGGAAACAAAAACATTAACACCTCTTTTTCATCATGTGCGCATTGCACCAGCCAAACCTAGTGCACTCTCTTTACTCGAAAACAAACCTATTTTACATCTTCCAGGTCTTCCACTTGGGTGTATGCTCGGTTTTGAGATGCTTGGAGTTCCGCTCCTGAGACAATTGCAACATCAACTGTGTATTATTCCCGATTTTATTACGTGCATCAATCAAAAACGTATTACATGTAAAGATAATTGTATGAGTGCCATACCCGGATACAGCGATGGAAGAAACTTTATATGTGCCCCTTATTATGAGGCAGGAAGGCTCAATATCCTAAGCCAATGCAATGGGTATACCCTTATGGAAGATCAAGAGAGCATTGAAGAGGGAAGAGAGATTCCCTTCTTCTACTTTACTCATCCACCTGTTTCATAAAAGGCGCGCGTAGAGGTCTCATTTTGGTCATCACCGCTCCATTTATTTTTCTCTGGTTTATTGCGCAACACCTCTTTTAAAATCTCGGCAGCCCCAGCAGCATCACCTTTGCTAACAGCCTCTTTGATGCTCATCGCTTCATCAAAATAGAGACAAGGAATCAGCATACCCTCAGCTGTGAGACGAATACGGTTACAATCCTCACAAAAATCATGTTTATGAGGATCAATGATGCCAAAGATATAACCATCATCCAACTCAAAAAGATGTGCAGGGCTAGGTCCTACACGTCCTATAGCTTTAAAGTGATATTTTTGAGCGATCAGCGCTTGCACTTCGTCACCGCTTAAACCCTTTAATTGCTCTTTAGCATGCGTATTTTCCATATATTCGATAAAACGAATCGACATTCCACGTGCTTTGGCATACTCTAAGACATCTAAAATTTCACCCGCATTAATTCCTTGGATAGGAACCATATTGATCTTCACTTTAAGTCCCACTTTGAGTGCTTCCTCAATCCCTGCTTGCACTTTGGCTAACACATCTTTTTGTGCCATTTTCGCTGCGACATCTGCTTTAAGGCTATCAAGCGAGATGTTAACACGCTGAAGCCCCGCTTTTTTAAGTTTAGAAGCAGCCTCTTTGAGTAAAAAGCCATTTGTCGTAAGGGCAAGGTCAAGTCCACTTTTATGATTATTGATCATCGCAATGAATTTATCCAAATCCGTCCTTAAAAGAGGTTCTCCTCCTGTAATACGAATTTTCGTTATTCCCTCATCGATAGCAACTTTTACAAATAGAAATAGCTCTTCAAAATTCAATAAATTTTCTTTAGGTACCCATGAAAAAGGTTTTTCAGGCATACAATATTGACATCTAAAATTACATCGTTCAGTGACTGAAACCCTAAGGTATGTTACATTCCTTCCAAATCCATCTACAAGCATTTTTTTCCTCAATCTATTAAGTCGTTAAAGCATTATACATAAAATGTCACTTTGAAGCTATTTATAAAAAGTATTGGGATAAAATTATCTTACATTATCTTAAGAAACCTCTCAAAGGAGTTTAGGTATGCAAAAGCCTATTCCCACTAATAAGGAACATAATGTAGGTGCTGATGCGTTTTTGGTTTCTAAAACAGATACTCATGGAAAAATTACTTACTGCAATGAACCTTTTATCAAAATTGTAGGTGCGAGCGAACAAGATATTCTTGGTAAACCGCATAATATTATTCGACATCCCGATATGCCTCGAATTATTTTCAAACTCTTATGGGAAAAAGTCAAAAATAAAGAAGAAATTTTTGCGTATGTCAAAAATCTAAGCTTTGATGGTGGGCACTACTGGGTCTATGCAAACATAACAGCTTCCATCGATCAATCAGGAAGTATTATCGGCTATTACTCGGTCAGACGCAAAGCCAATCCTAAAGCACTTCAAGTCATTGAACCACTGTATGCCAAATTATTAGAGCTTGAAAAGACTGGGGGGATAGAAGCTTCTTCTGCCTATATTAACGATCTATTAAATCAAAAAGGAGTCAGTTATGAAGAATTTTCTAACACATTGCAACGACTCTAAACTGGCTCTTTTTGCCCTACTCCTTGGCATTGGAATAGGAACTTATTATGCAAATGCTACGGAAGGTATTGTCACATCATCACTCCTTTTTGGTGTTGCAGCAGGTTCTTTTTTTGGAAGCCGAAAGACGATGGAATGCGATACGGAGCTCTATGAAAAAACTTTGAAAGTCATTCGTGAGGCAGCTCATGGTAATTTAGAACCTCGTGTTGTCAATGTTGACCCCAACAAACCTATGGGAAAAATTGCTTTGGAGATTAATGACCTTCTTGATCAAATGGAAGCATTAATGCGAGAAACCAAAACATCCATTGAATCCGCCAGCCAAGGAAAAAGTTATCGCAATATCTTTAATGAAGGTTTCCGTGGTCTTTTTGCCATCAATGCACACTATATAGCAGAAGGGGTTAAAGGCATTACGGAAGGACAAAAAGGTAAAGCCAAAGGAGCTCTTTCCTCAGCATTTTCAGATCTTGGAAATGGCAATAATGGTGTTTTGAGCATTCAACAAGACCTAATAAATAGTATCAAAGAGATGTCTCAAATTACCGAAGTTTCCAATATGACAGCTGAGAAATCGAATGAAAGCTTAGATACGGTTTCGGCACTCTCCTCTGGAATCCAAGAACTTTTAGAGCTTCTAACCAGCACGAACGAAGCTATTACATCACTGAGTGAGCGCACATCAGAGATATCCTCCGTCGTTAATCTTATTAAAGATATTGCTGACCAAACCAATCTTTTAGCCCTTAATGCTGCCATCGAAGCTGCGCGTGCAGGTGAACATGGACGTGGGTTTGCTGTTGTTGCCGATGAAGTACGCAAGTTGGCAGAACGTACTCAAAAAGCAACGCAAGAGATTGCGATGACGATTCAAACGTTGCAACAAGAGACGAATGGTATTCACTCTAATTCTGATCGCATTAGCACCATTGCCAATAGTAGTGGCGAAAATGTCATCCACTTTGAAGATGCTCTTAAAGCCTTTAACAAAGACGCAAATGATACCGCTGATATTTCTTATAAACTTGAAAATAAAATCTTTACTATTCTTGCAAAAATTGATCACATCGTCTATAAAACCAATGCCTACTCTGCTGTATTAAATGAAAAAGCAGATACCAATTTTGCAAGCCATGAAAATTGTAGGCTCGGAAAATGGTATCAAGCAGATACAACGAAAGAGCGTTTTCATAGTACCAAAGCTTATATCTTACTGGCAGAGCCACATAAAACAGTCCATCAGTGCGTTGCTGAAAATATACAACACCTTCAAAATGGCTACAATGAAAATACTATTTCATTCTTTATTAATAATTTTAAGAAGATGGAAAATGCCAGTACAACACTCTTTGGATTGCTAGATCAAATGATTCAAGAATCTGTTTCAGAGTGCCGTTCTACGAGGGAATAAGTCTCTAAAACGGCTTTACATGTAAAGCCGTTTGCACCTATAAGTGCTACAAAGCAAAGCTCAGAAAACTACAACATGTTAGCATTAGGTTTTCTTCATATCTCTGTTGCTTGGTGCTCCAAGTTCTTAAAAAGTTATTTTGAAAGAACTTTATTTTAAATTAGCCAGTTTTAATACCAAATCTACTTCGCCAATACCAATACGCAAATCTTTTGCAATCTCTGCTTCGCTTCTTCCTTTTGCGTATTGCGAAACAATTACTTTTTCATTGGAACTTGAGGGTGAAGAAGAAGCAAAACTCATCTCTTTGGTGCGACTCTCAAGGCGATCAATACGAGAGCTTTGCTCATCTCTAAAATTTTGCATGATTTTTTCAACATCTTTAAGCGATCCAACAAGTGGAAACACACTTTGCTGAATCTCTTCCTTCACACGTCCCAGTATCTTACTTTCAAGCGCTTTAACATCCAAAGCAGGCTCTTTTATCGAAGAGCTTAGTTCCCCTAATGTTTTATTGAGGACATGATTTTGATAGTTCAATTCTTCAATACTCTTTTCATAAATGAGCAACTTTTTATTCACCTCAACATCACGAATATACACCATTAAAAAAATGATTACTACAAGGGCGGCTAATGCAATAAATGCTAATGTTTCAATACTCATTTTGATTTCCTTTCATTTGGCGTATCAGTACACGCTCGCACGCCACCATATAAGTGCTCCAGTCCTTTTCGTCATCTTCATGCATCATTATAATTTTTCCAATACTCTCACTTAATGCTTCAAAAAAAAGAGGCATTTGACGTTTTGGAAACGTCGGCATATCAATCCTCGCATAATAGCTTTCATCCGGTTTTAATACATTAGTGTCAAATTCAATGTATCCATGCCCTATCGCTTTTAAATTTCCTTCCATGGCAAGCGGTACATTTAAAGGCGCATCGCTGGTGACTAAATGGGTTAATTTATCAATTTTACGATGTAATTCAACTAAAAGTGTGAGTAAAACTTGATCGCTTTGTTCCGATTCCTTACGAACCTTAGACGATTTAAGCCAAAGGCCTAAAGGATCGTCATTCAGCTGTAAAAGCGTGTAATACTCTTGCATAAATGTTGTATTTTCTAAAGTACCTGGCTCATACGTAATTTTTAAAAAGGCAGGCACAAAGCGAATATCTTCCATTTTATATCCTATCTAAAAAGACAAAGGTAAAAAAGATAATGCCCAAATAGCCATTCAGCGTAAAAAAGGCCCGATCAATTTTAGAAAAATCTTTCAGCACAATGCGATGCTCAAAGAAGAGCACAATAGCAGAAACTAAAACGCCGATATAGGCAAGAAATCCAAGATTGGCACTGAACACAAACAGCAGCCAAAAAAGAATGGTTTGTGCATGAAAAAGACGGGAGATAAAAAAAGTCGCCTCTTTGCCAAAGCGTGAAGGAATAGAGAAAAGTCCATTGGCTGTATCGTATTCCATATCTTGCAGTGAATAGAGAAGATCAAACCCTGCTACCCAATACATCACGCCAATGGAGAGTAAAATGGACCACAAAGGAATAGACTCTTGGATCGCTACAACGCCTGCAATAGGAGCCAAACCTAAGGAAAGACCCAACACCAAATGCGCATAAGGAGAAAACCGTTTAAAGAGTGAATAACCACCCAAAATAATCAAAATAGGCACGCTAAGATACAAAGCAAGATTATTGATCAGATACGCTACCGCAATAAAAATCGCTGCATTCAGTGCAATAAAAAGTTGCATATTCAGCGAACCGATTCTTCCATCAACACTAGGACGACTCGCGGTTCGGGGATTGTATTTATCAATGTCACGATCAGCATAACGGTTAAAAGCCATTGCAAAATTCCGTGCACTCACAGCAGCCAAAAGCCCTAAAATTAAAAGTTTAAATCCAAACCATAGGGTGCCATTCTCTGCTTTGGAAGAGACAATCATCGCCACAAAAATAAAAGGGAGTGCAAATATAGAGTGTTTAAAGACAATTAAATCACTAATATCTTTGAGTTTTAGCCAGAGTTGTTGCAATACTAACCTTTACATTTAAGATAGTTTAATTTTACAACAAAACCCTTTAAAAGTGTTATAATTGCACGCACAGCACCGCTAAAAGGCTTAAAAGTACCAGTTGTGCCAAGACTTACATGTAAGAGAAACTCATTGAAAACCATCGCTATTTTAGGACCAACAGCTTCAGGTAAAACTGCTCTTTCCATAGAATTTGCCCTGAAAAATAACGCACATATTTTATCACTTGATTCACTGAGTATTTACCAAGAAATTGACATTGCTTCTGCTAAGCCAAGCCTTGATGAACGACAAGGAGTCTATCATTATGGTATGGATGTCCTTTCTCCTCGCGAGCATTTTGACGTAACCATGTTTTTTGATCTTTATAAAGAGGCATACGCCGCTTCTTTGCAAGAGGGGAAAAATCTTATTATCGTAGGTGGTACAGGGTTTTATCTTAAAGCCATGATGGAAGGGCTTAGTTCAAAGCCTGAAATATCGTTACATGTAAAAGAAGAAATTGAAAAAAAGCTATTGGATTTAGAAGCTTCGTATGCTTTGATACACAAATATGACAAAGCCTATGCAAACAAAATTTCCTCTAGTGATCGCTACCGCATTGAAAAGTGGTTGGAAATATTTTTAACCACAAATGAAATACCTTCACTGTATCTTTTAGGTGCTAAGCAGGAGCCTATTATTAAAGACATTACCTTATTTGAGATAGAGACTCCCAAAGAGATTTTAGCTCAAAAAATTGCCTTACGAACAGCGCTGATGATCAGAGCAGGACTCATTGATGAAGTCTTTGGCTTAGAAAAACGCTACACAAGAGCACCACAATGTATGAAAGCTATTGGGATTAAAGAGGTACTGGATTATTTTGATGGTAAATTTAAAATTACAGGCCTTGAAGAGCGTATTACCTTTAATACATTACATCTTGCCAAACGTCAACGTACCTTCAACGCTTCTCAATTTCCACCCCATATCCAAGGTGATATCAAGCATCTTTTTAACGCTATTGAAACGTATTTTAAATCATAATTATACAGGTAAAATAAATGAAAATAATCAATCACAACTATATTAATGGTGAATTTATAAAAATTAATTCAGAGGATAGTTTAATCCTAAAAGATCCTACAACAGAGAAAGAAATTGCTCAAATTTACTTAAGTACGCCCTCTGAAATGAACGAAGCTATTGAATGTGCATCCAAAACATTTGAATCTTTTTCCAAAACTTCGATTGATGAGAGAATGGATATTTTGCAACGCATCCATGATGAGCTCATTAAAAAAGAGGAGCTATTGATTGATTTGGCAGTTTTAGAATTTGGCGCGACCATAACAACAACACGCAGACGGACTAAAAATGCGATCAATCTCTTTTTAGTCGTCAAAGAAGAACTTAAAAATTATGACTTTATCAAAAAAGATGCCTACTCTTTGACGCTCAAAGAAGGAGTAGGTGTTATTGGTGTTATTATTCCTTGGAATGCAAATCTCGCTCATTTATGCGGAAATATAGCTCCTGCCATTGCACTTGGTTGCACGCTTGTGATTAAACCAAGTGAATTTAATGCTTTAGAGACACAAGCGTTTTTAGAATGTTTACATCAAGCAAAAATTCCAAAAGGTATTATCAATGTAGTGAATGGAACGGGTGAAGCGGTAGGTGAAATCTTAACGAAACATCCGCTTGTGAATGCCATCTCCTTTATTGGCAGTACGAAAACAGGTAAAAAGATTTTTGAAAACTGTTCCAAAACAATTAAACGAATGACCCTTGAACTAGGTGGAAAATCTCCAACCATTCTCTTAGAAGATGCTAATTTACAAGAAGTTATTCCTCAAGTTTTAAGCAGTGCCTATAGCAATAGCGGTCAAGCTTGCCATGCTGGCAGTAGACTTTTGGTTCCAAAATCAAAACTAGCAGAGGTAGAAAAATTACTTCTCCAAAATATTCAAAAGCTCAAAATTGGTGATCCAAAAAATGAAGAAACTCAGATAGGGCCTATGATCAATCAAACACAATTTAATACCGTCCAGTCTTACATCAAAAGTGGCATTGAAGATGGTGCTAAACTTCTTTGTGGTGGTCTTGGAAGAGTTGAAAGCTTTACAAAAGGGTATTTTGTTAGACCAACTGTTTTTATCTGCGCCGACGAGACATTAAAAATTGTTCAAGAAGAGATATTTGGTCCTGTCTTATGTGTTCTCACGTATGAGAGCGAGCAAGAAGCTCTTGCGATAGCAAATAATACTATTTTTGGACTCTCTGCTTATGTTTTTTCCAACGATGAAACTA
>JAVHRG010000211.1:0-2688 GCA_036171535.1 Sulfurospirillum sp.
GGTGTTGTTTGCATGGCATCTAAAATCGGGCTCATAATCAGTGAAAACCGATCATTGTTCGCAACCAAAATACCGATGGGAATGCCGATCACTAAACAGAAAAAGACGGAGGTAAAGACCAAAGAGAGCGTTATCATCGCTTCACTCCACGCGCCGATCAGTCCAATGATGATAAGCGAGATAAACGTACCAATCGCAATTTTACGCCCTGCAAACTGCCATGCTAGAAGCGTTACAACGACAATAAAAACCGTGGCAGGAATGGAACCAAAAAAATCCCCAACCGCACGTAAAACCAGATCAATCGGGACACGAATGGATTGGAATACATCACGAAAATGCGCTACTGTCCATGTTAAGCCCGATTCCACGTAACGATCTAGGGGAATAACTGCCTCTTTAAATGGGTCTAACCAGTCAAAAGAGACCTCTTTAAATGGAGCCGATGGGTCACTTAACCAATCCATTTGTGTGGCGGGAGCCATTTCCCATGGATTTTCTATTTTATCACTCATTGTCATCCTCCCCTTGGTAATCCAATGCTTTTAAAAGGGTCGCTTTTGAAATGGCGCCGATGTATTTTTGGTTTTTATCGACAACGGGTACGGAGCAGGGCGTACTCGCAACAATGCCAACAATGTCATTGAGATAAGTCGCTCCATCAATGATAGGAATCTCTTTTAAAAATGCCACATCAATGCTTTCACGTTTGGGTTTAGCACGCAGACTGTCCACCGACACCACACCCAAAAAGCGTTTTCTGCGATCAACGATATAGGCAAACTCACGATCATTATCCATCAAAGTCTGAAGTGCCATCAACGTTCCTTGCCCATCTTTTTGAATGATGGTGACTTGCTTCGTACTCGCGATGTCTTTGGCGGTAATCACACCACCGACATTCACGCCTTTAAAGAAGGAGTGCACGTATTCATTGGCAGGATTTTTTAAAATCTCATCAGGAGTACCGATTTGTATCACTGAGCCACCTTGCATAATGGCAATGCGATCGCCCAGTTTCATTGCCTCATCTAAATCATGCGAGATAAAAACAATGGTGCGTTCTTGTTCACTTTGTAATTTCAAAAGTTCATCTTGCATTTCAGACCGAATGAGCGGATCAAGCGCTGAAAAGGCTTCATCCATCAAAAGAACATCTGGGTTGTTTGCCAGTGCCCTTGCTAAGCCAACACGCTGTTGCATACCGCCACTGAGTGAATCGGGATACGCATTGACATAATCCAAAAGACCTACTTGCTCCAATGCTTCCTTAGCTTTAATGTAGCGCTCCTCTTTGGGCATACCACACAGCTCTAGGCCAAAAGCAGCATTATCAAGGACATTAAGGTGAGGCAAAAGAGCGAAGGATTGAAACACCATACTCATTTTGGCTCTACGCACAGCTCTTAGTTCTGAGTGATTCATAGTCGCGATATCTTCACCATCAATGAGAATAGAACCGCTTGTGGGATTGATTAAACGATTAAACAGTCGAACCAATGTCGACTTACCTGATCCTGATAAACCCATGATAACAAAGATTTCGCCTTTGTATATTTGAAGACTGGCGTTATTAACACCAATGGTTTGAGCAGTACGTCTAAAAATTTCCGCTTTATCCATACCTTTTTTTAACAGTGTCAGTGCTTTTTTGGGTGAATTCCCGAAAATTTTATAAACATTTTTTAGCTCAATTTTAACCTCTTTCATTCTATCTCCTAAGGTAAAATTAAGTCAACCCTGATGACTCTCTCCTTTCACCATAGCCCTAAACAGATTAAACAAACATTAAGTTTAAAATATTTTTAAGTTTTAAAGATTTAAAAGAAGCACGAGGTACTGTACCGTGGTAGTTTAGGAATTTTTAAGGGTATCGGTCTGAAAGTTGTTTTTTTGTGTATATTTGTAACGAAAAAGAGCTATTTAATGCTAAAAAGGGTTTGAATGATCTTTTTATCTACCGTTGAAAGTGCCAACTCTTCAATTTCTTCCAATGAAAAATAGCCATCTACGTTTACATGTAACGTCTCATCTTGAATAATTTCAAGCTCAAGTTTAAAATGGCTATACGTATGTGTAACATGTCCAAGGCTTCGTGCATTTTTTGGTTTTTCATCGAGCTGAATAAACCCCCAAAGTCCATGAAGTAATCGCTCTTTACGTTGAACCAGTCCTAGTTTTTTCTCTTTTTCAATGACGAAAGCAAAGCGTTTTTTTGTTGGAACTTTTGCTTTTTTAAGGGATTGCGGATAGTTTTCAGGCGCATCTTTTCCTTTACATGTAAAGCGTAATGGACACGCTAAACAGTTTGGATTTTTAGGTGTACAGATGAGTGCACCAATGTCCATCATCGCTTGGTTGTGCTCATAGGGATGCTTTACATGTAAAAGTTCCCACGCCTTTTCCCAGAGCACTTTTTCATCTTTTACACGGAGTGCAAAGTAGCGACACAGCACGCGTTTAACATTGGCATCGAGTATGGGCAATGCGTCATGGTAAGCAAATGCACAAATGGCATGCGCTGTACTTTTTCCAATGCCTTTAAGACCGCCTAGTTCTTCGGGTCTTTTGGGTAAAACTCCATTACATGTAAGAGCGGTATGGTGAAGATTCCGAGCCCTGGTATAGTATCCAAGCCCTTCCCACATTTTTAAAACATCATCGAGTGGCGCAACGGCTACGCTTTCA
>JAVHRG010000212.1:0-2678 GCA_036171535.1 Sulfurospirillum sp.
CATCTTTGAAAAGAGTCAGTTTTATGTAGCGATTTCAAGAGCGCGTTATCCAAAACAGCTTTTGCTGGACTATGGCTATCAACGTTTTTATGAGCATTTGACACGGTGTGTGCAAGTATCGCCCAAAGTAGGGGAGTTTTACCAAAAATCAGACATTTTAAAAATAGAAGAGGTAAAGAGCGATTCACTTTTTGATGAATTTTGACGATTTACATGTAAGAAGTACAGATATAAGGGGGCAAACATGAATCTGGAAATTTCGTATGAATCAAAAGGCTTGATAACCTACTCACAAAGCAATCAAGACGTCAATGGTAAAGATAAAAAACTGACGACAGGTAAGCAGATTACCAACAGTTATTTAGCTGACTATATGGCACAAATGGCTTCAGAGTCAAAAACGACTTTTAATACACAAGCCAATACGTTTAGCCTCGCAGATATTGGTTATACAGGCAAACCTATTGGGCAGCTGAGCCAAGATGAAGCTAAAGCATTGGTCGCAGATGATGGTTTTTTTGGTATTTCTCAAACGAGTGCTCGTATTGCTGATTTTGTCATTAGTGGAGCAGGAACTGACCTCTCTAAGCTTCAAGCCGGACGTTCTGGAATGCTTCAAGGATTTTCGGATGCTGAAAAACTTTGGGGTGGAAAATTACCTGAAATTAGTTATACTACAATGCAAAAAGCACTGGAAAAAGTTGACGCTAGAGTCAAAGAGCTTGGCGGGAGCGTGCTGGATACATCAGTCTAAAAAAAGGGTCGTATGAAACGTCTTTTAGCAGCAATTTTACTTTTACATGTAAGCCTTTTCGCAGAAACATTGGTGTTGGAGCATTTTAAAACCAATGTTTTTGCAAAGGCCGATAAAAAGCCTGTTGAAGTAACAGTTGGTTTAGTTTTTGAAGGCAATGATGTCAAAAAAAATGAACATAAAGTTGTTGATGCCCTCAATATTGTCATTGGTAGTTATTTTGCAGAAGACCTTGTAACCTCTCGGGGAAAAGAGCTTTTAAAATCTACACTTATTGCCTATGCTAAAAAAACACATAATTTAGTGATTGATTCCGTGTATATTCAAGAGTTAACCGTTAAAACCAATCCAACCACGCAAGAAATTGTTGACGCCATTAAAAAAGAGGGCGTTTTCCAACAACAGCAACAGCAACAAAATAGTGCACCAAAACAGCAATATCAATCCCAACCACAACTCAATCTTGCACCTCCTCTTCCTAAACGATCCCTCCTTCCTGAAGAAAAAGCGGTTAATTTCTAAATGAAAGATTTTGAAGCTGCAAAAGAGTTTTTTAAAGATACGGTTGATCCTTCATTATATTTTGATAGTATAAGTGCTGAAATTGCCCGAAATAAACTCCAAGAAGCCATTGGCAATCCTGCCATTCCACTTATATTTATTATTGGTGACCCTGGTGTTGGAAAGAGCCATATCATGCGGGTCATGCACCATGCAACGGCACTTAAAACGCCTACTGTTTTGATTGAACACCCCTTTTTCGATCCTCGCGATCTTTATAAAGAGCTTTATGAGGCAAGAGGCATGAGCTTTGATAAAAGTAAAAGCCAAGGGGAATTTTTAGACGATTTGTTTGAAGCCTATGTAGGAACGTTGTGTACGATTTTTATTGATGAGGCGCAACTTCTAAATAACGACCAATTTGAATTTATTCGTGTTTTAAGTGACACAAAACTGTTTCAATTTGTACTGGCTATGCACAAAGACGAAGGCATTGTTTTACTGAATAAAAAGCAATTTAAAACACGTACAAAACTTGTCATTGAATACGGTAATCTCGAAGAAAATGAGATATTGCGTTACATCCAAACACTGCTCATGGGGCACATGTATGGTGATATTGCGTTGATGTTTTCCAAAAACGAAGCGAAAGTGATTGCCCGTTATGCTAAAGGGAACTTTCGTACGATTAAAAAATTTCTCTATACGCTCATGAAGCTTCTTGATTATGCACAGAAAAAAAACTTATCAAAATACCGAAAACTGGGCAGTTGTCTTTTGACAATGGCAGCTTTAGATATAGGACTTATTGATGACAAGTAGTCGTTTTGAAGAGTTAGAAAAACGTTGTGCAAGGCTTAAAAAAGCACGTATCATTCGTTTTGTTGCTGCCTTTGCTTTTCTATTTTTAGGGGCGTTTGGTATTTATTATTGGCTAAATCATACGCATAAACAGATAGTGGAAAATACAAGCATATCGGTTCATGATGCTAATGTTTCTGTTCCCCTTCTTGACGATAAAAATGAGAGTACAACAACGATGCCAGAAGCTTTATTACTATCGAAAATAGAAGCTTCAGAAGAGACACTGTTTTTAGCACCACAAGTCTATAAAAATAAGATAAAATTACCTTCGATCGAGCTAGAAGAAGCTAAGAAATCTTTGAATGAAGAGCAGCATCTGATAACGGTATTTCAAGCAGAACAAAATTTTTCTAATGCTTACGCTTTGGCACGTTTTTATTTTGATCGTAAAGCGTATAGTGAAGTCATTCTTTGGGCTAAAGAGGCGAGTAAGCGCGATTCGCGCTCTGATCTTCCTTGGATTTTGTATGCAAAATCCAAATTTTATTTAGGAGATAGAGCTGAGGCTATAAGGTCTTTAGAACTTTTTTTAAGCTATATTAATTCTAAAGAAGCACAA
>JAVHRG010000213.1:0-2676 GCA_036171535.1 Sulfurospirillum sp.
AAGCTCTTCATTGGTACTTTGGAGCTCTTCATTAGACGTTTCTAGTTCTTCATTGGTGGATTGAAGCTCTTCATTCGTACTTTGAAGCTCCTCATTCGTGCTTTGAAGTTCCTCATTGGATGTTTCAAGCTCTTCAATGGTGATTTGCAAACGCTCTTTAAGGGCGGATAATTCATTTTCGAGAATGCTAACATCGTTAATGTCATGTATTTGCATTTGATGTGAAAGAAGGACCGATCTATCAGTCTCGTTGATTTCATCGAAAATAATAAAATAGCTATTTTCCGCAAGTTTGTTTTTAGGAAGGGGGAAAACGCTAATAGTAATATAAACGCGATCATCCGTAAGAGGCAAAAGTCGGATTTTTTTTGAGACGGTGACATGTTCATTTTTGACCGCCTCGCTAAGCGTTGCCCGTAAATCGAGTCTCAGAAAATCGGAAACTTGCTTATAAATGTCATTGGTCGCTAAACCGCTGGGGTGTGAGATATATTTATTTTCCCCTTTGAAAAACAAAATACCCCCACTCGCATCAACAACGAGACCATTTTGAGCAAAAAAACCTGCTACGGCATTATTAATGGAGCCATTAATATCGAGGGCATTGACTTCATCTCGTAATTTTCGAGAACCGCGTTGAAAATCTTTTTTTTGAAAATAAGCAAGTGCTTCAATGTCAATGTTGCCCATATCATTTGATTTGCGGTATATCTTATATTTGCTATCGATAATCGCAAAAATGGAAGTGAGATTTCCGATGGTCTCAGACAATCCTAAAAACATCAACCCCTGATAGCGCAGTGCATACGAAAAGATGCTAAGGACGCGTTGTTGGAGGTCAGAATTAAAGTAGATCAAAAGATTGCGGCAACTCACCAAATCAAGATTGAGAAATGGTGGATCTTTAATCACATCGTGCTTTGAAAATACGATCATATCCCGTATTGGTTTGATCGGCGTAAACCTGTGATTTTTTTCAACAAAATAGGTTTCAAGAATCTTAGGGTCAACCTCACTGATCTCTTCTTCTGCAAAACTTCGACTGCGTGCTTCATCGATGGCTTCTTCACTGACATCGGTAGCAAAAATAGTGACTTTTTTGGTTATTTCCATTTTCTTTAACAATTCACTCATAACAATCGCCAACGAGTATGCTTCATCCCCAGTAGCACAAGCAGCAACCCATACACGGAAGTGGTTATCCAGCTTATCCTTTAAAAGAGGCTCAAGCTCCTTGGATAATGCTCTAAATGCCTCTTTATCACGAAACAACGAGGTGACGATAATCAAAAGCTCCTTTTTGAGGTTCATAATTTCAGCATGAGAGCGTTGCAAAAGGTCGATATAATCATTCACACTTTCCGATTTTGTATCAATAATGCGTCGCTCCAAACGACGGTGAATCGTATTTTCTTTATAGTCACTAAAATCAACTTCACTTTTTTGATTGAGCAGACGAAGCACTTTATCGATGTTATCTAAAAGGTCAAAATGGCGATCAAAATATTTGGGGTCGTCAATCGCATAAGGAATCCCTTGTGCGAGTAATTCCGAAGGAAGTACGGCATCAACAGCATGGGTATCGATGGCTGCTTTTGGCATTGAAAAGTATTTGGCATCTTCATTTTCCGCAAGAGCAATACCGCCTGCTTGTTTGATAGCAATAATACCTTCAGCCCCATCGCTTCCTGTACCACTGAGAATAATCCCAATCGCTTTTTCTTTTTTTTCAAGTGCTAAGGATTTTAAAAATCGATTGACAGAGGGTTTGGGATAAGGCTTGAGCGAAGGAGCAACGAGTTTAAAATGACCCTCTTCAATCACAATATCTGAATTAGGAGGGCAATAATAGATATGATTTGCCAAAGGCTCAAGATCTTCGCTCACGGCGATAATAGGGATTTTTGAAAAGCGTTCCAGTAGCGTACCTAACAATGTTGGCTGTTTAGGGTCGAGATGCTGAACAATAACATACGCAATTCGACTTGATGGCTCTATATTTTGAATAAATTTTTGGAGTGCCTCAAATCCTCCTGCACTCGCACCCAAACCTACGATCGTTAAATGCGCATAGTCGTTCGTTACCTTTTTTTTCGCCATTGTCTACAACATCCTTTTGATTTGTTGAATCAGCTTTTGCACGGCAGTCATATTTTTCTGAACACCTAAAAAGTATTTGAGTTTTTCTGTTTTTTTATCAAAAATAGGACTGATCGTAAGTTCATTGTAAATGAGTTCACCATTTTTAGTGTAGTTTCGAAGTGTTGCCGTAATGTCACGCTCTTCTTTGATTGCTTTTTGAATCTCTTTGAGGGAGAGTTGATCACGATCTTCCCCATGCAAAAAACGACAATTACGACCAATGACCTCTTCGGAAGTGTAGCCAAAGAGTTCCGTAAATGATTCGTTAACAAAGATGATAGGATTATCTGGTAAATTTGGATCCGTAATCGTAATCCCATTTTTTGCTTGATCAAGAATTTCAAGGACATAATCGGTAATATCAGGGAGGTTGTCACGGTATTTTTTGAGGACATATCGTCCCCCATAGTAGTTATTAATCACAAGAAAAGGAAGTTTTTTACGAAGGTTACTGATAAGATTACGAATATTTTTGGGATTGAACTCTTTATCGTAATCATCCCAAATATGAAAAAAAATATCCACGCTACTGAC
>JAVHRG010000214.1:0-2671 GCA_036171535.1 Sulfurospirillum sp.
TAACTCTTAGAGCCAATCTGAGCGTTTAACACTCTCGTCTATATCGCGTCCCATGCGTTGATGCAAGGCCCAATAGTAATCAACAAAAGAACGGACACTGGACGCATTAGGCGAATAAATACCCTCTTCTTTGCGTGCATAGCGCTCTAAAAAGAGTTTGGCATCCGCTTTAGCGAGATAATGTTCTAAAAGCTCTGTATACGTTTTAAGATACCATTCTTTAAGTGTTTCATAGGCTTTGGTTGAAAGATCAATCTGTAATGTTTGATCAAAAGCAAGAACACCACTTTGGAAAAGTCCTGTCAAATGAATTAACCCTTCACAATAATAAGGTTCCACTTCACCTGTTTTCATCCAGCCAATCAACCCAATAGAACGTTTAATGGTATCCCGTAAAATCGCCTCATTGAGACTCTCATCTTCTTGCATAAAAAAGGCAACCAAACCACCCGTAGTCGCTTTAAACTCTTCAATATTTTTAAAGACACCGCTTTGATTCATCTTAGCTTCAGTATCGTGATCCATCCACAAGATATGTCCGAATTCATGCCCGATGGTCGTAACCTCATACACTTGATGCCATGTTTTAGCATCATGAAAAATAAGTTCGCGCTCTTTATCCATAAAAGTTTTACCTAAAACCTCTTGATTGATCTTTAAAAAGGGTTTAGCACGCAGAGAGTCTAAAATATTATCGGAAAAAGCAAAGATTTTTTTGCCAAGTTCGCGACTGACGGTTTCATCATTGGGCACGACTTGTGCTGAAAAAAGCCCATTGAACTCTGCCGCATAAAAAAGAGCCGGTCTTCCAATGTACAGCTGAACACGTTTTAGATTAAGAAGCATCATCTCTTTGATCTGTGTTGCATCAAGATTATTTTGATCGAACAGACGAATGATCATTTTCAAAATCCGCTCATACGTTACGTAAGCGCCTTTATTCTCAGGGTTGGAAACCCTAACATCCCACTCTAAGGCAACTGCTTTTTTGTAATGATCTTCATAGTATTCCAAAGGATGACCGATTTGAATCGGAGAGGTAATCTTCATCCATTTACGATCCACTTCTGCCCATTTAGTGATCAGCTCACTGCGTTCTTCTTCACCAAAAGCCTCATCAAGGGCTTTAAAATAGTCAAGGTACGCCTCTTTTTGATCCAAATCGGGATCATCCATTTCAGAAAGATCATCACATAAATCTTGAAGTGCATTTCGTACCTGTAAAACCTCTTTGGCAAAAGCTGTCGCATAAGCTCTGGCAACATAACCACCTTCTACTTTTTCCAAAACAGAATACGACCTATCTCCATCCTTACCTGAAGGATCAGGATCCATCAACCCTTTTACATGTAACATCTCAGCAATCGCTTGAGCGTCTTTAGTGTATTCAAGTTCTAAAAGTGGATTGATCGTGTTAATAATGTGTTCAGTCCACTCGGATTGCCACGAACTCATCACCACACCCACTTCATGCACACCTCTTAAAAGTCGACGATAAAAGGGTGAAAAAAGCCACTCTTTTTGTACTTGAATGATCAGTTCATTGTGCGATTTGAGATAGAAATCTTTTACCCACACATACGCTTTTTCTTTTGCCTGTGCGATAAAAACCTCATCCTTCGCCTCTTTTTCTAACGCTTGAACCATCTGCTCATCGCGAAGACTAATAAGACGTGTAAGTGCTGCTACCCTATTTTCACGAATCAAACTTAACTCAATACTGACTAAAAACGTATCGATCAATGTTTCGATACGCTTATCGTAATCTTCCGATTCCACAATACTAAAATAACTTCCAAGTGCCCTTTGGCGCTCCCCTAGAAGTTCATAAAACCGCTTTAGATCATTTTCAAATTTTGGAGCCATCATCATTCTCACATTTTTGTATTTTTTTAAGTATAATTTTATCTCCCCTTATATCATGAAGAGATTAACTATTACCTTAATGTTCTTAAATTTTTAAAGTTAAACCTTTCATGGACTATTGATAAAATAGGGAGTAGACAACAAAGAAGGAAATAGACTATGAGTAGTCACTATGAATCCATTAACACCTACCTCAATCGAGGCATTGTTGAAGCAAATATTACCTTTGCCAAAACACATCAAACCTCTTTTTGTATCGCAAAATTTGGATTTGAGGTGGATTTAGAAGATGGTTTTTTCTTTAAAGACCTTATCGCATTTATCCACACGGAACTTGGATTTCAAACGCTTTTGCAACAAGGGAATGACGCTTTCTTAATTATCTTGCGTGATTTTAAAATCCACTATGCCAAAAAAATGCTCAAAAAACTAGAGCACAACATCAAACAAAATTTTAAAATCGAAATCAAAAATATTGGTATAACACTTTTTGATGCAAGTGATTCCTACAAAAGTTTACTGGATCGTTTAGATAAATACTACATCATGTCACGCCTCTCCACCCGCAAAAAAATATTTTACGGTACGCTGGATTTTGATTTTTACGAGACCCAAAATAAAAATGATGTCCTCACCTCTATTTTGCACAAAGAAAAAGCAGTCACGTTGTACAATCTTTACAATGGCATTTCCATCAAAGAAGAGGCAAATATCGCCAAATTTGATGAAGGCATTGCACAACTGACCGTCAGCGCACCTAAGATTTTTTACTATACCAAAGAGAGTTTTACCTTTATACAACACG
>JAVHRG010000215.1:0-13322 GCA_036171535.1 Sulfurospirillum sp.
TTTTCGATGAGGCTCTCTTTGGTGTAATCTTCTAATTTAAACGTTCCCTCTTTGAGTTGTGGAGCAAAAGGGTTAAGCATCTCTTTGGGCGTTAATCCTTGGAAAAAGGACTCCAATGTTGGTACATCCCAAGGCGTATCTAAAAGGCTTCGCACTTCAAACGTGACACCGTGCTCACGTAAAAGCATTTTTTGGCGGGCATTGCCACTGCAGCCTGTCTTTTCGTAAAAGATGACGTGCTTTGGTGTCGTTGAAAACATGATCACTCCTTTGCGTTTACATGGCTCTATGCAAAAGCTATGCCAAACATCATACCACTAAAATCTAGCTTAATAAACAATTTAAACAAAATAAACTATAATAAGACGTATACACCAAGGTTTGGAAGAGTTTTTGCTTTGTTGGGTTAACTCATCTGTAAAGGAATCGCATTGGACGCAGTCGATCAAGAGTATGTCGCACGCAAACTTCTCTCAGGATTTGAAAATCTTTTAGACATTAGTGTTGATTTTGTGGCGGAACTTGGCACGACCAATATTACGATTCAAAAGCTTTTAAAACTCGAAAAAGGCTCTGTCATCGACCTTGAAAAACCTGCCGGTGAAAGTGTCGAACTTTATATCAACAACAAAATCTTTGGTAAAGGAGAGGTTATGGTGTATGAGAAGAACCTCGCCATCCGTATCAACGAAATCCTAGACTCCAAAACCGTCATCCAATACTTTAAAAAAGAGAATCTATGAGAATTTTCTTTGCCCTTTTAGCATTATGGTCATGGGTAAGCGCTTCCAATTTGTTAACGTATAACGTTTATGAGCGAAGTGACCGTGTCGATATTATGCTCTCGTTTGATGCTCCACATGAAGGCAGTATTTCTCAAAAAAGTGATGCGACTACAATTACCTTAACCATTAACGATCTTGGTTACGACAAGATGATCGAAAAGAGTATTAACTCTAATATTATTCAAGAACTCACAATCATCCCTGAAAAAAACAATACCCTCAAAGTTGTGCTTAAAAGCGATAAAAAAGTCAGTGTTGTTGCCTCTAAAACGGTCGATGGTTTTGGGCTTCGTATACGAAGTAGCATTATGCAAGCACCCACACAAAGCTCCTCTGATGCTGTGACAACGTCGATTCCCACTTCATCTACTTCCTCAACGGATTTTGTTGACACACGCTACATTCTCGTCATTATTGTTTTACTCGCCTTGGTTGTATTGATGTTTTGGATTAAAAGACGCCTTGATATCCAAACACTCAAGCCGATGTCTGCCAAAGGTGGCAATGGAAAATCGTGGTTGTTTAACCCAAAAACGGGGACGCAACAAGAGGTCAATGTTCTCCATAAAAAACAGATTGACAACCAAAACAGTGTGGTACTGTTTGAATACGGAACCATACGATACCTTGTCATGACAGGAAATTCCAATGTCCTTTTGGAAAAATTTCAAAATGGTGAAGTCAAGGATGACAACGATTTCGAAAAAGTTTTTGAAGAGAACCGTAGACGTTTGGATGACTACCTCAAAATTCAAGACAATAAACTCAGCACCTATAAGAACAAAGCTTCGGCTGATTACCCTCCTTACGACGAGACACGTTAAGACCTTATGACCATAGCTATTTCCATTTTGTCCATTTACGCCTTCATTTTGCTAGGCTTCATGGCAAAACGGATGCTCAAAGAGGAGATGAACGAAAAGGGGATGATCCTTCTTTCTATCTACTTTTTACAACCGATGCTTTCTTTTTGGGGACTCTCTAGCCGACCCATTGATTTTTCACTGCTTCAAGCGCCTTTTTGGTATTTAGCCATCTCTTTAATCTGCGTACTCATCAGCTCCGTGATTGCATTTATTTTCTTTAAAGAGGACATTAAAGAAAAATCCATCATTACCATCTGTGTTATTATTGGCAATACGGGCAATCTTGGTATTCCACTAGGTATTGCACTGTTTGGCGATGACTCTATTTTATACATGAGTATGATCAACATCACCAACGTTTTTATCGTTTATACCCTCGGTGTCTTTTTCTACTCTAGGGGTAACTTTAGCATCAAACAATCTCTCTTTAATATCGTGAAATTACCTGTCATCTGGTTTGCTAGCATTGCACTTTTCATGAATATTTTCGACATTCATCTTCATCCTGCAATGCAAAAGCCTTTGGAAATGGGTGCATACTGTACGATGGTTATTCAATTGGTCATTTTTGGTATGTACCTTTACAATATTAAATTGCGCGATATTAACACCAAACTTCTTTTACATGTAAGCTTTATTAAGTTCATTATCACCCCACTGATTGCTGGCGTTATACTGTTTGGTGTACTAAATTTAGAACCCATGGTTGCCACACTTATTTTTATTGAGCTTGTTGTACCACTGGCTGTCACCAACGTTAATTTAGCGGCATTGTATGAGTGTAGACCTTTGGATGTCACCGTACTCGTTTTTTTTACATCCCTGATTTTTATACCCTTTTTTATTCTTATCAGCAACCTCTTACACTATCTTAATATCATCAACTTACCATGAACATTAACGACAAAGACGCACGGGTTAAATACATCAGAGCGTTGGAACGCTTTTTGGGCAGTTGTGTCAATGCCCTTAAAAATGAAAATTTTGATTTTGCCTTGTTTATTAAACGTGCGGAAAAGGGACTTAAGACATTGCAAAAGGTTGAGGCTGTCAGACTGGATTCTACCTATACGAATTTACTGCAAAATTATGTTAATTTGGTTTCCAATAGCATTGCAAATATAGAAGAGATCGACATTGAGGAGACGCACAGACGCCTTTTAAAAGAGGCTAATTTACTGGAGAAAGAGAAGTATCGAGGTAGTTACAAAAAGGACAAACACAAAGCACAAGGCTTTGATGACGGTTACTGAGCAAAAAAGGTTGCAATCGCTTCTCGCATAAGCACTTCATCTTCAATACGGTTAATTTTATCTCTAAATTCTGATGCTTCACGAAACCCTTTTGAGTACGTGTGTAAATGCTTGCGAAAAATAGCCAGCCCCTTTTCACCGTAAAAATCTATCATGGCATCATAATGCTCTAACACAATCTCTAAAATTTTTGTTTTTTCCACATGTGTCAATTCATTTTTAATCTGATAAAAAATCCATGGATTACCTACAGCTCCACGCCCAATCATGAGGCTATTACATCCTGTAATCTCTTTTACATGTAACGCTTTTTCATAACTCGTAATGTCACCATTAGCAATCAGAGGAATTTTAACAGACGCACGTGCTTGTGCTATGGCTTGGTAGTCTACTTCCGCTTTATACGCCCCTGCACGCGTTCTGCCATGCATACTTATAAAATCAACCCCAGCACTCTCGCATGCTTGTGCGATCTCTTCAGGAATTTTGGTCGTAAACCCAAGACGTACTTTAGCGCTGGTGTAGCGTTTGTTAGAATGAGTTTTAATCGTCTCGATGATTTTTTGCATATGAGGAAGATTCAGTAGTAACGATGAGCCTGCCTCTTGCGAGATGATCTTAGGAACAGGACAGCCACAGTTCAGATCAATCCCATCAATACCTTCAATGTCATTTAAGGCAAGCACAGCCTCTTTAATCGACACTAAATCTGATCCTGCAATTTGAACAATGTAGGGTGTTTCAAGGGGTGATTTGGTTAGCATCTTAAAGGTTTTTTCGGAACCATAACGCAGGGCATTGGCACTGATCATTTCAGAAAAAGTAACATCAGCACCAAACTTTTTAACAACAGAACGAAAAGGGAGGTCTGTAAAGCCAGCAAGGGGAGCAAGGGCTAAAATGCCCTTACTAAAGTCTATCTCGTGAATCATAAACGCAAAAATTTGTCGATGTCTATACTTTTGCCATGATCCCGCAAGAACATAATGGTTTTAAATTTCACAAAATCTTCAGGGTCAGAATTAAGTAAAAGCTCACGAATTTTATCGATCATTTGAAGGTCATACAGTACATACAAGTATGCATCGGCTGCAACAGAACCTTTGGAATTGTAAAGTTTTTCAAAGAGAGCAATGAGTGCATCAGGAGTGAGTTTAATTTTAATCTCATGGGCAAGTTCAAGATAATCTGTACGATCAGCATTAAAATGCTCTAGCATATCTTCAATCGATTTTATATCCATATCAAAACTATCATCTGCATCTAAATAACGCTCCATCATTCGACGGAAAGTACGTTTTTCTGGTGGAAAATCATACCGTTTAATTTCATTGAAACTTGCAAAATCAATCAGTGCAACATACGCTTGACGGCATAGTTCGCTCTCAAGCTCTTTGCAATTTTTCAATACTTCAAGTGCAAAACGAGGCTCAACTTTAAGACGATTTATACTGTTTTGAATGACACAAGGATTTGTCTTAGCCAATCTATATTTTTTAAGATCTTCATAATTTCCATTGGCAACACTGACAGCTACTGAACATACTTTGGCAACATCTTCTTCAAGAAATGTTGTTGGAATTGATGGATCAAAGCGCATACATTGAAGCGCTTTCCCTGCAAATTTAAAACCATCGGTTTTATAAGAAGTCGTAACATCTTCTCCCAAAATACGATTCTTCGTAGCTTCTTTAAAAAGTTCAATATCTTTTTTCAAAGCTCTTTTGTATAAAAAATCTTTAAAATTATAAAATACTAAATGCCCGATAGAAGCAATAACCAAAAATAAAATGGGAAGAACAATCCAAAACGCTACTGGTAGAGTCATTGAGAAACTAAATAGCTCAAGTGTAGTGCTCCCACCATTAAAACTATAGACATAAAGCCCAATAGCTAACATATAAATTAGCGTTACAAGAAAATAGCGTTTGATTCCCATGTCTTCCTACCTACTTATTTTTTGCTGATTTTTCAATAATCTCACGGCACACAATACAATAACGCGCATGTGGCTTAACTTTGAGCCTTTGAAAACCAATTTCCTCTTCACACATTTCACAAATGCCATAACTGCCATTTCGAATTTTATTGAGTGCAAATTCTATCTCGCTAAGCTCTTTCATTTGTTGGGTACTGATAGCCTGCTCAATCATGCGGTCTGTACTGACCGACGCATGATCTGCCTCATCACCGACATCGGTATCTTTAAGATCATTGATTTCTCGCATTGAGTCCTCAATATTCTTTTTAATTTGGACTCTTCTCTCTTTAAGAAGGTCTTCGAAATGCTTTAGCTCGTGCTCTCTCATCCTTTGTTTCCTTTACAAAAAATTGACCTGAAATAAACCTGCATTATAATCAACTATTTATGATAGGGATGGTTGTTTTTTATACACAATCCCCTATAAATCTGCTCAAATAAAACCACTTTCGCGATTTTGTGCGCATATGTTAATCTACTTAAACTTATAATCTTTTGAGTTTTGCCTAAAAAGGCATCTTCAAACCCAAAAGCACCGCCGATAAAAAAATTAATCGTAACATCTTGATCAAAGAGAGAACTGAATTGTTCACTACTTAGCTGTTCACCTTCCACATCAAGTGCGACATTGTACCCTTTTAAATAGGATTCGTACGCTTTTGTGTAGGAAATTTTAGCTTCTTTCTCTCCAATCATCTGTGCTGATGCAATTTGCTTGTTAAAAATCTTAATCTCTTCAACTTTAGCAAAGCGAGAAATCATTTTGGTATATTCAGAGGCAATGGATTCAAGGTTTTTATCGCTACTCTTTTCGATCGTAAAAACCTTTACATTCATGCTTTGAGTCTTAGCTCAAATGAATCTTTTTGGCAATTTTCACCCAAAAGCTTCAACAGATCAGATACCACTTTTTTCATATCAGTACGTGTAACGATCATATCGATCAAACCATGATCTAATAAGAATTCTGCTTTTTGAAATCCTTCTGGTAGATCAGCCCCTATGGTTTGTTTAATAACCCTCTGCCCTGCAAATCCTACCAATGCGCCCGGTTCTGCCATGATTATATCGCCTAAAAAAGCAAACGATGCACTAACGCCTCCCATAGTTGGGTCCGTTAGAATCGAAATATACGGCAATTTTACTTCGGCTAGTTTTGCAAGTGCTGCGGATGTTTTCGACATTTGAAGCAACGAGAACGTGCTCTCTTGCATACGTGCACCGCCACTGGCACTTACGATTACTAAGCCTTCTTTATTAGCCATTGCACGGTTAATGGCACGAACAATCTTTTCACCTTCAACAGAGCCTAAACTTCCACCCATAAAGGAAAAATCAAAGACAACAATTTGGGCACTCACACCATCAATACGGCATGAACCGCAGGCAACTGAAGAGTTATTACCCGTCTTTTCCTGAGCCTCTTCAATACGTTTTTTATACGATTTTTTGTCCACGAATTTAAGAGGATCAATTGGCACTAAATTAGTATCAAACTCAACAAAGCTACCTTCGTCACATAATTGTTCAATACGTTGTTTTGCTGAGATACGCATATGAAAGCCACATTTAGGGCAAACATTAAAACGTTGTTCAACCTCTTTATAATACATTAATGATTGGCACGCGCTACATTTAATCCAGTGGCTTGGGGCTTCGCTTGGAGTAGATTGTGCTTTTCGGATCTTAGAGAAAATTTCTGCAAATCGCATAAGTTTTTATCCTCTTGTAAAGCTAATCGCTTATAAATAAACTTTTTATTCTAGCAAAAATTTCCTTATCTTTGCTTATGAGGAAAATATCGTCCTCACAAAAAGTGTAAAGATCCTCACACATAAACAGCCCCGCTTCAACATCATACGTGCGCATTTTTCCTTCATACACAACAAATGAAACATCGTGTGCATAGGCGAGAGAGAGTGCAAAAGCACCAGGGGAACGGTACTTAATTTTGGCGATTTTAAGCTTATCATGAACCTGAAGTGAACAGTAGGAACGTTCAAAAATTCCCACCTTTGAAAAGGCATTACATGTAACGGCACTAAAGGTATTTTTTTCTAATTTTCCCTGACGTAAACCCTTTTCATCTTTAATAAAAATATCGCCATTTGCAAGATTAGCAATGACCGCTTTAGTGCATTTATCCTTTTCAAAATAGGCAATTGAAGTTCCATAATAGGGGAGATGTGAAAGTAGATTATCACTACCATCTATGGGGTCAAGCACAATACGAATGGAAGAGGTAGGATTTTCAATCACCCCACTCTCTTCGGAGACAATCGTCCCAAAAGGCAAAAGATAGTGAATGAAAATTTTTTCAGCTACAAGATCAATACCCGAACTGAGATCTCCTCCCGCACCAACCGCAAAAGATTGATAGTGAGACTCTTCCAACCCCTTTACATGTAAAAGCTGAAAGAGTTTCCTATTGGCTTGCAATGCGGCTTCAATAAAGTTCACGAAAGACCCATTATCCAAGCAATTTCTTAATGATGTGCAATGCGGCCTCTTTACCCTCTTTCGCAGCCGTAACCACCAAATCAGAACCTCGCTTACAATCACCACCCGCGTAAACACCCGATTTGGTTGTTTGATATTCACTATTGACCACGATGACACCCGTTTTTAAAACTTCAATGCCATTTTCTGCCAAAAAGGCCGGTACAGCAGGGCTAAATCCAAGTGCAAAAATAATGACATCGGCATCCACTCTAAATTCGCCACCTTTAACAATTTCAACGCATTGGCGACAATTGGCATCTTTCGCGCCTAAGATTGTTTTATTCATATCAATCCCGATTGCTTGCCCATCAGAGTTCACCAGAACCTCTTTTGGTGTCACGTTATAGACAAACTCCGCACCCTCTTCAATCGCATTTTTAAACTCTTTTTTAGAGCCAGGCATATTGTATTTATCACGCCTATAAAGGCAGGTAACACTTTTTGCACCCTCTCGAATCGAAGTTCTTAAACAATCCATCGCCGTATCACCACCGCCGATCACGACAACATTTTTACCTTTGACTTCAAATTTTTTATCGTAACTTTCATTAAAAAGTTTTTTCTGGATAGAGCGTAAAAAATCTATTGCCATAAAAACACCATTGGCATTTTCGTTGGCCACATTGGCTTTACGAGGATTTTCAGCCCCTATGCTTAAGAAGAGCGCATCATGGCTATGAGCAATCTCATCAAAGCTGATCTCTTTACCAACCTGAGTGTTTACATGTAAAGTCATCCCCGCGTCTTGAAGCCACCTAACACGACGTGCTACGACTTCTTTATCGAGCTTAAATCCAGGAATGCCATACGTTAAAAGCCCACCTGCTCTATTTTGTTTGTCATACATACTGACAGCAATACCTGCTCTTAAAAGATAAGTTGCACACGCAAGCCCCGCAGGACCTGCACCAACGATTGCGACTTTCTTCTTGGTCGTAATCCCTGGAAAAGTTGGTTTCAGACCTTTTTTGAAACCCTCTTCAGAGATAAAGGTCTCAATGGCACCAATAGTAATGGCACCATGACCGTCATTGAGCGTACAATCCCCTTCACAGAGACGATCTTGTGGACAAATACGCCCTGTAATCTCAGGGTATGGATTGCTCTCATTCGAGAGATTAAACGCAAGATCACGTTTCATGGCACTCGTCGCTTTGAGCCAAAAAGGAATGTAGTTATGCAAAGGACATTTACTATGACAAAAAGGATCACCACATTGAATACAACGATCCGCTTGCAAAGAGGCATCTTCTTTACTCAAAACTTCATAAATTTCTTTAAAATCTTTGACTCTATCTCCGCTTGAGCGTTTTCTAGGCTCGCATCTCTCTTCATTAATAAAATTTTGCATCTTAGTCTCCTTGCTCCGGATTGAGTGGTACCTTCGTCATATCTTTAGGTCGCACTATCCAAAAATCTCTTACCGCATGGCGGAAATTCTCTAAAATTTGTGTTGCTTTAAAGCTTGCTGTTTCATTAATATGCGTTCTAAGTAAGCGTTTTAGGAAGTGACGTGCTTCATCCATATCATCCGTATCAATACGCTCTGCAATCACAAGTTCTTGGTTGAGTTTATCAATAAAATCACGGGTTTCATCATAAACAAATGCCACACCACCCGTCATACCTGCACCAAAATTCACACCCGTATCGCCTAGAATTGCGACCACACCACCCGTCATATATTCACACGCATGATCTCCTGTACCTTCAACAACTGACGTTGCGCCAGAGTTTCTAACACAGAAGCGCTCACCTACATTTCCAGCAATATAAAGCTTGCCGCCCGTTGCGCCATACAGACACGTATTTCCAGCACAAGAGTAACCTCGACCTTGGTATTTTGGAGCAATAACGATTTTTCCACCGTTCATACCTTTACCCACATAATCGTTCGCAGTACCTTTGAGGTTGATGTTAATTCCATTGGCTAAAAACGCCCCTAATGATTGTCCAGCAACACCATTGAGTCTAAAGACGATGCTATCATCCTTAAGTCCTTTGTTACCATAGAATTTAGCGATTTCACCACTAATGAGTGTTCCAAAACTACGATTGGTATTGCAAATACTTTTATGCAATACAATTTTTTCATCTGGATTTTCAATCACTTTATAAACGTCTTTCAAAATCTCTTTTTCAAATTCATTTTTATCAAATGGATCATTGGATTTACCATTGTGTGTATTTGGACCTTCCAATCTCATGAGAATAGAAGAAAAATCAAATTTTTTCGCAAAGGCATCATCAATAACACTTAAAAGATCACTTCGTCCAATAATATCCTCCATGCGCTCATAACCAAGATGTGCAAGTATCTCTCTGACATCTTCTGCTAAAAGCGTAAAGAAATTGATGAGTTTATCGACTGTCCCAACAAAGTGCTCTCGAAGTTTTTCATCTTGTGTTGCGACACCCACGGAACAGCGGTTGAGATGACAAACCCGAAGTACCTTACACCCAATGATCGTTAAAGAAAGTGTTCCAAAGGCATAACTCTCCGCACCTAAAAGAGCGGCTTTAATGACATCTAAACCCGTCTTCAAACCACCATCTGTCTGCAAATGAACTGAATCTCTTAGATGATTGGCTTTAAGAGCATTATGTGCTTCACTTAAACCAATTTCCCATGGATTTCCCGCAAATTTGATCGATGTTAGAGGCGCAGCACCCGTACCGCCATCGCCACCTGAAATAATAATTTTATCGGCATAGGCTTTTGCCACACCGGCGGCAATCGTTCCAACACCTGCCGTCGATACAAGTTTAACGGTAATAATTGCTTCGGGGTTGATCTGTTTCATATCGAAAATCAACTGCGCCAAATCCTCTATCGAATAGATATCATGATGCGGTGGAGGTGAAATCAGTGTAACACCAGGAATCGTATAGCGTAGGCTTGCAATCAGTGGCGTTACTTTATGTCCTGGCAGTTGCCCACCCTCACCTGGTTTTGCACCTTGCGCCACTTTGATCTGAATTTCTGTTGCTGAGCGTAAATACTCAGGTGTAACACCAAAACGACCTGACGCGATCTGTTTAATACGTGAATTTTTATTACTTTTAAGACGCTCAGGTGACTCACCACCCTCGCCAGAGTTACTCATACCACCTATTTTATTCATCGCTTCGCCCAAAGCTTCATGCGCTTCAGGAGAGATAGAGCCCAAACTCATTGCTGCTGTTGAAAACCGTCTAAAAATATCCTCTTTGGTCTCTACTTTATCCAATGCAATTGGCGCGCGATCAGATTTAAGTTCAAAAAAGTCTCTGATCATCTTTAATCCGCGGCTGTTGATAAGCTTCGTGAACTCTTGAAAATCTTTTTTTTCGCCTGTCATCGTTGCCTTATGAATTGCATGGATCACATTGGGGTGATAATCATGGTGCTCTTGCCCATCGATGTATTTATAAAAACCGCCAATTTCTAATGGGAAAAGTTTTTTAGTCAAATTCAGTTCATATGCAAGATGATGATTACGGCTTAAACGCTCTTCAATATCTTCATAACTAAGCCCAGGGATAAGCGAAATCGCACCATCAAAACACTCATGAACGACATCCTTTCCAAGACCTAAAACATCAAACAATGCAGAATTGCGATACGATGCAAATGTTGCAATACCCATTTTTGACATAACTTTTAAAAGTCCTTGCCCAAGAGCATGATTCACATTTTTAAGTTTTGTTCTAATCTCGTAAGAACCCATTTCACTTTTTTTGCACTCATCTAAAATGGTTCCGTAAAGTAAATAAGGATAAATCGCACTTGCTCCAAAACCAATCATACAGGCGCACGAGTGGGTATCAAGAGCTTCACCCGAAATGGCTACAATAGAAATGAGTGAACGCACTCCCTCATCGAGAAGTACTTGATTAATACGACCAATCACCATAAGCATAGGCATTGGTTTGAGTTTAGCGCTCATTCCACGATCATCTAAGAAAATAATACGAATACCATCATTTTTAACCGCTTGAGCAATGTCATACGCTAAATCTTCTAAACTTCCTTTGAGATTATCTTCAAATAGTGTTGAGAAGTAGCGATTTTTATACTCATCTTTATAACGTGCTTTACTAGGATCTCCAAAAGAGTCCAAAATTTCATATTTCTCTTGCATCATAATAGGGGAGATTGATTTAATACGTACCGCATGTTCTTGATTTTCTTCTAATATATTGCGAATTTCTCCAAAGCTGGTATTTAAACTCATGACCACTTTTTCACGAATAGGGTCAATCGGAGGGTTGGTTACTTGCGCAAATTTTTGTTTGAAGTAGTCACTAAAATTTCGTTGAACATGGCTGAAAGCAGCCATTGGCGTGTCATCGCCCATTGAGCCAACACCCTCTTTGCCATCTTTCATCATCGGTTCAATGACCATATTTTTAACTTCTTGGGTGATATTAAAATAGCGTTGTTCTAACTCAAGATTTTCACGTATATAATCCGTTGTTTTTGAAAAAGGAATGTCTACAAATTCTTGCAGATAAACAAGCCCTTTATTTAACCATTCCGTATACGTATTTGAACTTTTGAGATAGTCGTTGATGTCATCGTTTTTCATAATCTTGCCAAATTTAAGATCAACCCCGATCATTTGCCCACTTTGTAGCCTACCTCGCTCAATGATGTTATCTTCTTCAATATCTAAAACACCATACTCGGAAGAGATAATAATACGATCATCTTTAGTAATAATATATTTAGCCGGTCTTAAACCATTTCTATCCAGAACACAAGCAATATGACGACCATCCGTTAAGGAAATAGCGGCAGGTCCATCCCATGGCTCAAAATTAATGCTTGAATATTCATAAAACGCTCTAAGTTCTGAGTCCATATGCGGTGCATTTTGCCAAGGAGCAGGGATAAGTGAACGAACCGCTTTGAAAAAGTCAAATCCATTAATGAGCATAAATTCAAACATATTGTCTAAACTTGCACTATCACTTATATCATTGGTTGTAATGGGATAAAGTTTTTGCAACTCTTCATCAGAAAAGATAGTACTTTTCATACATTCGCTTTTGATCTGGGTATTAAAACGATTGGCTGAGATAGAGTTAATCTCACCATTATGGGCAAGGGTACGAAAGGGTTGTGCTAGCTTCCATTGTGGCAACGTATTGGTTGAAAAACGTTGGTGAAAAAGTGCAAAAGCTGCTTTAAAATCAATATTGCTCAAATCGGGGAAAAAAGTTTTGATGTAGGTTGGCATCACCAAACCTTTATACGAAATTACTCTACTCGAAAATGAAGCAATGTAAAAATCAGACTCATTTGCAAGTCTTTTTTCAACTATTTTGCGTGTAAGGAATAAAAGAGCTTCAAAACGTTTTGTGGCAACGAGTGAAGAAGAGGTTACAAATGCTTGTACGATTTGAGGTAATGAATCAAGCGCTAATTTTCCAAGTGCTTTTGTTTTTACGGGAACATCTCGGTACAAAAGGACTTTTAGATCGTTTTGCTCACACGTCTCTTCAAAAATTCTTTTTTGTTCATCTGTCGTTAAAAAAATCATAGCAACAGCAAACTGTTTTGGAAGATCCACGCCTAATTTGTGTGCCTCTTTTTTCATAAAGTCAGTAGGCATCGAGAAAAGGAGCCCGCTACCATCACCACTTTTGCCATCTGCAGCAATGGCGCCCCTATGCATCATTCTCTCTAATGCGCAAATTGCATCTTCAACATTTTCATGGGTTGGAATGTTTTTAATATTTGCGATTAATCCAAAACCGCAATTGTCTTTAAATCCTGTAATAAGATCCATTTCACAAGCCTTTTGTGGAATTTTCATCAAAATTCTGACGAAATCTGACAAATTTTTAAGCTAAAAGCGAGCGGATGATACATTAAAAATACTTATTTTTCAATAAAACACTATTATTCGATGTTTGCGGTGTTTTCTTACCATAATTAAAATTAATT
>JAVHRG010000216.1:0-2656 GCA_036171535.1 Sulfurospirillum sp.
TTAAAGAGCGGGTCGCCCTCTTCTCGGTGGTTAAAGAGCAAATCTTCACAGATTTTTTTGTCCACATCACTGATCTTGTGCATCGGAAGCGTATTTTTAACATTGACAATCGCCATGCTAAGCCCTGCTTCAACACAGTGGTGTAAAAAGACGGAGTTTAAGTATTCACGGGCGTGTTTGGCCAAACCAAACGAGATGTTAGAAACTCCAAGGACAAAGCCCACTTCTGGGTGCAAGGCGTGAAATTCACGGATCGCTTCGATGGTCTCAATCGCCGCGGTATGGTACTCAGGATCGCCACTGCCTACAGTAAACGTAAGTAAGTCAAACACCAAATCTTCGGGATGAATGCCGTGTTTTTGCGTCGCTAAGGTATAGATGCGCTCCGCAATTGCTACTTTTTGCTCTTTGCTCTTTGCCATACCGACTTCATCAATGGTCAGACACACGAGTGCCGCGCCAAAGCGTTTGGCTAAAGAGCAGACTTTATCGAACTTTTCGATGCCATCTTCGAGGTTCACGGAGTTAATGATGGGCTTTCCACCAATGAGTTTGAGTGCGACTTCAAGGGCTGGTACTTGCGTGGTGTCAGGCATGAGTGGCAAAAGAATCTTTTGCACGTAACGCCCCATCACCTCTTTGGTGTCTTTGTGCTCATCTCGTCCTGCAAAACCGACACTCACATCTATGCCATGCGCACCACTTCTCACTTGTTGTTGTGCCACACTCAGTGTACCATCGTAGTCTTCAGCCAATAAAAGCTCACGAAAGGCTTTGGAACCCGTGGCGTTACTTCGCTCACCAATGAGAAACGGTGCTGGGTCTTGTTTTAAAGCTCTGGTTTCAAATAAAGAGGCGATGCTTCGAGGCATCTCGCCTTTAGGCGCAAGGGGCTTTTTGCCTTCCACGCGTTTGGAGAGCTCTAAGATATGTTGAGGCGTTGTACCACAACATCCTCCAAGAATCGCTACGCCTGCAATTTCGGTGAATTTTTCTTGAAGTTCGGCAAATTCACGCGGTCCCATTGGGTAAAAGGTATAACCACCACGGTTTTGAGGAAGTCCTGCATTAGCGTGCACACTAATAGGTTTAGACCAAACGGAACTGAGTGTCTTAACATGCTTTTCAACCTGCTCAGGGCCTGTTCCACAGTTAAAGCCAAGGCTTAAAATATCAAAAGGTTCTAAGATCGTAGCGATGGTTGTGGCATCGGTTCCAATAAGCATCGTTCCACTGAGCTCAATCGTCACTGAAACCATGATCGGAAGCTTTACATGTAAAGCTGTTTGAGCGTCTGTGATGGCATGCAAAGCCGCTTTGATTTGGAGTGGGTCTTGTGCCGTTTCAATAAGGAAAAGATCACATCCACCATCAATCGCACCGCGTGCCGCCTCTTTGTAGCCTTCATACATAGCATCGTAACCAATATGTCCTAAGGATGGTAGTTTCGTCCCAGGGCCAAAGGCAGCGGCTGTAAAACGTGGCTTTTGCTCTGTAGCAAAATCCGCACATGCCTCTTTGACGATCATTGCCCCAGCACGGGCTAGTTCATACGCTCTCTCACCGATGCCGTAATCGTCCAAAACCCACGGCAGTGCGCCAAACGTATTGGTTTTGATAATGTCTGCACCTGCGAGCAGATAGCCACGGTGGATTTTTGAAATTTCAGCGGGGGCAGTCACATTGAGCAGTTCATTGCACCCCTCTTTGTTTTCCCATTGTTCGGGTGAAATCTCAAGTGCTTGAATCTGCGTGCCCATCGCACCATCGATAACTAAAATTTTCTCTTTTATAAGTTCTTGAAGTGTTGCCAAGTCGAATTCCTAGTGTGTTATAACTAGAATTATAGTATCAAATTTTTGGTAAGGAGAGGCTAAAAGGTTAGGAGTAGTCCAAAGAGGCAAAATGCCCCTTTGGGTTTTACATGTAAAGCTTAGGGATTAACGGTAGATTTGTAAACAGCTTTGCCATCTTTGATCTCTTTGATAATGGCTGAGCGGGTTGCGTTGCCTTTATCATCGATGGAAATAAAGCCAGAAACGCCCTCGTATTTGGAGGTTTTACGAATTTCTGTGTTGACACAAACGCTGTCTTCAGGATTAGCACAACGGTTCATCGCATCCACCATCACGTTATACGCATCTGCGCCAAGAGCAGTAAAGGAGTTCAACTCTTTTTTGCCTGTTTTTTTCTCATAGGCAGCGATAAAATCTTTTGATTTTTGGGTTGGAGGTGCACTATGATCGAACGCGTCGGTAAACATATACCCCTCAACCGCGTCACCACCTAGGTCAATAAAGGTTTGATTCGCAACACCATCACCTGAGATGAAAGGTTTGTTAACATCCGCTTGTTTCGCTTGACGTTTAATCATGGATGCTTCAGTGTGGTAAAGAGGCAAGAAGACAAAGTCTGCATTTAAAGATTTGATTTGTGAGATAACGGCTTTAAAATCTTTATCGCCTGAACTCACACGAATCTCTTTGAGCACTTTGCCACCATTTTTAACAAACGCTTGTGTAAAGGCTTTAGAAAGTCCTAGTGAATACACTTGTGCTTGATCGGTTATGATAACAGCTGTTTTGAGACCTAAATCTTTGAGCAATGTCCATGATCTGTGTATTCACAAAAACAAAGATCAGTGACTACAAACATC
>JAVHRG010000217.1:0-2648 GCA_036171535.1 Sulfurospirillum sp.
GAATGAAGTCCCGAAATCGGTAAAAGTTTCCATTGAACGGAAAATACAATAACCAAAAGAAGTGAGAGGTAAAAAGAGGGCATTGCATAGCTAATGAGGGCAAACTGTTTGATACTTTTATCATAAAATGATGATTGTTTCATTGCAGATTTTATACCCCAATAAAGCGCTAGAATGAAAACTAAAATCATACTAACAACATTCATCAAAAGGGTGATAGGAAGGCGCTCTAGAATTTCATCGCGTACGGCTTTTCCACTGGCAAACGAGATACCAAAGTCAAGTTGAAGCATCGCTTTAAACCATGCAAAAAATTGTGTAGGTAAAGATTGATCGAGCCCATAAACACGTTTGAGTTGCTCTAATGCTTCAGGTGTAATATTTGGATTGAGTTCACCACTGGCAAAGAAAGAGTTTGGAGCAAGATGAATCGCTCCAAAAGAGATCAATGAGATAATGCAGAGCATTAGTACTACATACCCGAGTTTTTGCAGCACTAATTTCATGCGTTTGCCTTATTTTTGATTATCCCATGCAAGTATGGTATGTCCTTCATCATCGGTTTCATCCATACCCATACCCATAATGCTATAACCTGCATCCACATAATGAATTTCACCTGTTACACACGATGCAAGATCACTTAAAAGATACATACCACTGTTACCCACTTCATCGGTCGTAACATTTTTGCGTAGAGGCGCGTTAACCTCATTCCAATTAAGGATCATTCTAAAATCACCAATTCCACTTGCAGCCAATGTTTTAATCGGACCTGCACTAATAGCATTCACACGAATTCCGCGGCGGCCAAGATCAACAGCAAGGTAACGTACACATGATTCTAATGCCGCTTTTGCGACACCCATTACATTGTAGTGAGGTACATAACGAGGTCCGCCTAAATAAGTAAGCGTTAAGATAGAACCGTTGTCATTCATAACAGGTAAACATGCTTTAGAGAGTGAAACTAAAGAATATGCAGATGTGCCCAGTGCGATATCAAAGGCTTCTTTGGTAGTATCAACAAATCTACCCGTCAAGGCCTCTTTCGGGGCATACGCTACAGAGTGCACCACAAAATCGATCTTTCCAAAATCTTTTTCCAATGAAGCCGTTAACGCTTCTAAATGTGCTGGATTATTAATGTCAAGTTCATAGACTTTGTCACAACCAAATTCTTCCGCGATAGGACGGACTCTTTTTTCTAATTGCTCGTTTAAATACGTAAAGGCTAATTCTGCACCTTGTTCCTTGCATGCTTTTGCAATACCATATGCAATCGATTTATTATTGGCAATACCTACGATAAGACCTTTTTTACCTTTCATGATCATAACTCAAACTCCTCTTATTTTTTTACATTATCTGCGATGCGAATCATCTCGCAAAACGCTTTTTCATTCCAACTCGCAGTTCCTACTAAAACACCATCACATGCTTTTACATGTAAAATAGCCTCTATATTATCCACTTTAACACTACCGCCATACAACAGAGGTGTGCAGAGTTTTTCACGAAGTCGTGTTAAGACCTCTTCAATATCTTCTAAACTTGCGGTCAAGCCCGTACCAATCGCCCAAACAGGCTCATATGCAATGATGAGTTTGTCATAATTAATCTCAATACCCTCAAATTGCTCCCAAAGATAACTCATCACAGCTTCAATGCCTTGCACACGAATTTCAGCAGGTTCACCAATACAATAGATAATTTCTACTTCTCTTGCTTTCGCAAAATCATATTTTGCAGCGATAAAACTTTGTGACTCTTTAAGGATATGACGTCTCTCACTATGCCCGATGAGCACTGTATCGATACCAAACTCTTCCAGTTGTTCAAAGCCAATTTCACCCGTATAAGAACCACTCTGTACCGGATAAAAGTTTTGTGCACCTACTTTGAGATTTGATATTCCATCAAAACGATCAAGTGCAGTAAAGGGAGCAAAGATACGCACCTGTTGTTCACTTTTTGTTTGCGAGACAAAGGCTTGAATCTCTTTGACAAAAGCCTTAGTCGAGCCTCTGGTGTAGTTTGTTTTGAAATTTGAAGCAATAATCATGCTTATTCGCTCTCATCTTTACTTAAAACTTTAACGCCAGGAAGCTCTTTGCCTTCAATGAGCTCTAAGCTCGCACCACCGCCTGTAGAGATAAAGGTCATCTCATCAGCATCTCCTGCACGCGCAACCACATCAGCGGTATCGCCACCACCTACCACGGTTGTTGCGTGCGCTTCAGCAATCACATGGGACATTTTAAAACTACCTTTTGAGAATTTTTCAAGCTCAAAAACACCCATTGGACCATTCCAAAGAATCGTTTGGGCATCCGCAAGTGCTTCTCTAAAGAGTCGCGACGTTGCAGGTCCAATGTCCAAGCCCATCCAACCTTTTGGAATTTCTTGAACCGTAACAAACTTAATGGTCGCATCTTGAGAGCACGTTTGTGCAGCGACCACATCCACGGGAAGGTACATTTTTACCCCTAAGCGTTTTGCCTCTTCTAAAACACGACTTGCTTCATCGAGCAATTCATCCTCAACGATTGAATTACCAATGTCCATTCCCTGTGCTTTAAGAAACGTAAATGCCATACCACCGCCGATCACCAATTTATCAATACGAGGAAGAAGGTTAACAAGTG
>JAVHRG010000218.1:0-2638 GCA_036171535.1 Sulfurospirillum sp.
CGCAGCAGTGTGTCTTGGAGCATCACTTTATGGGGCAGAGTTTATCAATGTTCTCACAGGGGGAACAAGTGGTATTTACTATCCACTAGGTGTTGCGCTTTCCCAAATGTATGCTAAAGCAATTCCTGATTCTAAAACCGCAGTGCAAGCCACCAAAGCCAGTGTTGAAAATCTCAATCTTCTTCAAGCCGGACGTGGAGAGGCAGCGATCTCTTTAGGAGATTCACTCTCTGATGCGTATAAAGGCAATGAAGAAGCAGGGTTTAAAGCACCGCTTTCAAAACTTCGTACCATTTCAGCACTTTACCCCAACTACATTCACTTTGTTGCTGCGGCAGATTCTGGAATTAAATCTTTTGCCGATATCAAAGGAAAGCGCATCTCTGTGGGTGCTCCAAAATCTGGAACAGAGCTTAATTCTCGCGCTATTTTAAAAGCGGCAGGCATCAGCTATAAAGATTTTTCCAAAGTTGAGTATCTCTCATACGCTGAGTCTGTGGAACTGATGAAAAATAGACAACTCGACGTTACTTTACTATCATCAGGTGCGGGTGTTGCCGCACTTCGTGATCTTGCGACATCGCAAAAAGTCGTTTTTTTGAGTATTCCCGAAGAAATTGTAAAAAAGATTAATGACCCCGCATATCAAGTGGGTATTATTCCTGCGAACACGTATGAAGGCCAAACGAGTGACGTTCAAACGGTTTCTGTTCAAAATTTCCTCGTCACTCATGCGGGTGTTTCTGAAAAAACCGTCTATTTGATGACGAAAACGATGTTTGAAAACTTAGATCAAATGGTAGCAGCCCATGCAGCGGCAAAGGGCATTAGCCTTGCCAATGCGGCTAAAAATCCTCCTGCACCTTTGCATCCTGGTGCTGAGAAATACTACAAAGAGATGGGTTTGATTAAATAGATGTTTTGCAAAATTAAATTTGTAAAACATCCAAGCACCAAAGTGCGTGGGCGTTCTGCCTAAGAAAACCCAGTGTTAACGTAGTTTTTAAAGCTTTGCTTAAAAAACGTGTTCAGAGTTCTGGAAGAACTTTAATAAAAACAGTTGAAGGGATAAGCATGTCTGCCTTAGTAACCGAGGAAGTTCACGAAGATACTTCCGATTTTGAAGAACACGGGCATCAGCGTCAGCTTATAGGCTGGGCGTCACGTTTAGTGATGTTGGGTGCGCTCACATTTTCTGCTTATCAGATCTCTGTTGCGGCGTTTCATCCGTTTTCCAGTTTGATTATTAGAGCTTTACATGTAAGCTTTTTGATGTTTCTGATTTTTATGCTTTATCCTGCTACTTCCAAGGGTCGTACACAGCAAAGTATTCCTTGGTATGACCTTTTACTAGCACTTTTAGGGTTTGCCCTTGGCTTTTACCATTTGGTTTTTGAAGCAGACCTCATTGAGCGCTCAGGCGATCCGACCACCACCGATCTCGTGGTCGCAACACTGGCTTCTGTGTTGGTTTTTGAAGCGGCGCGCCGTGTGGTGGGTTTTTCTTTAACATTGGTATGTGGGCTGTTTTTAGCGTATGGATTTTTTGGGCAGTATTTACCTCTGTCTATTGCACATCGAGGGTTTGGTTTTGATCAGATTGTCAGTCAACTCTACCTTGGAAGCGATGGTATTTTAGGCACACCTACGCTTGTTTCGGCGACATATATCTTTTTGTTCATTCTTTTTGGAACATTCTTAGAACATGCAGGTATGATTCGCCTTTTTAATGCGCTTGCTCTTGGTCTTGTTGGTCGTGCGCAAGGTGGCCCTGCTAAGGTTGCGGTTATCTCTTCAGGACTCATGGGAACCATTTCAGGCTCAGGCGTTGCCAATGTCTTAACCGTTGGTCAATTTACAATTCCCTTGATGAAACGCTTTGGATATAGTTCTGTTTTTGCAGGCGCTGTTGAAGCGACTTCCTCCATGGGTGGGCAGATTATGCCTCCTGTTATGGGTGCGGTAGCGTTCATTATGGCAGAAACGCTAAATGTGCAATACGCTGATATTGTCATGGCGGCGATTATTCCTGCTATGTTGTATTATTTTACCGCCTTTTGGATGGTGCATCTTGAAGCAGGGCGCTTGAAACTCTTAGGAATTCCAGCCGATCAATGTCCCAATCCGTGGAAAGAGCTCAAAGCCAGTTGGTACTTAGCGCTTCCACTTGCAGCCTTGGTCTATATGCTTTTTCATGGCTTCACTCCAATGTTCGCAGGTATGATGGGCTTGACACTCACTTCAGTGTTGATTTTAGGTGCGGCGCTTGCGGCACGCATTTCTCAAACAGTCTTACGTTATGTCTTTTGGGTTGCCATTGCCCTTGGTGCATCAACCTTTTTACAATGGGGTATTGTTCCCGTGCTTGGCGTTATTGCTCTGTTAGTTGCTCTCAATTTTGTCATTCAAGGTGGACGCGATACGCTTCGCACGATGAAAACAGCGCTTGTTGATGGCGCAAAACAAGCGCTTGGTGTGGGAATCGCTTGTGCGATTGTGGGTGTCATCATCGGTATTTTAACATTGACGGGTGCGGCATCGAACTTTGCTGGATTTATTCTTGAAATTGGGGAGAAGAGTCTCTATCTCTCATTACTTCTGACGATGGTGGCATGTTTGATTTTGGGTATGGGCATTC
>JAVHRG010000219.1:0-2618 GCA_036171535.1 Sulfurospirillum sp.
GTTTTATCTTAGCGGTTCTTTTGCACTTCTCGTGGAACTCGAAACACTTATTTTGCAAAAGTTGGGCTCTGCATGCGTTGCTGCTTACAATGCCTATGAGATGTGCCAAATACTCCCCCATGTTGCATTTTTGGCAATGGACGCGCGCCATTGTGCAGGAACTGAAATGGCTGAGATGATGGCATATGGCGCATCGGTAGGCTCAAAAGTGGCACAACGTACCCTAAAAGCGGTAGGATTTATTGGTAATGCGACCGACGCGACGGCACATTTTTTTGGTCGTGAAAAAGGGCTTGGAACGGTTCCTCATGCCCTCGTTGGATACGCAGGCTCCACACTAGGAGCAGCTCAAATGTTTCATGAATGCTTTCCCGAGGAGAATATTCCCATTTTGGCGGACTATTTCGGTCGTGAACTTACCGATACCTTAGAAGTGTGTAACGCTTTTCCCTCATTAGCGCATGAGGGAAAGATCGCCGTTCGCCTCGATACGCATGGTGGACGTTTTTTAGAGGGGCTCGATACGCAAAAAAGTTACGATGTCTTAGGTCGACATGCCCCTGATGCGGTGCGCGACTATCGCACGGAAGCAGAACTACACGATCTTATCGGCACAGGCGTTTCGGCCGCGGCAGTATGGAGTATGCGAGAAACGTTGGATAATGCAGGATTTTATAAAGTACACATCATCGTCTCTTCAGGCTTTACACCGCAAAAATGCCGCTCGATGGCATGGGCAAAAGCTCCAATAGATGTTATCGGTACGGGCTCATTTTTGCCTGAAAAATGGAGTGAGACCAATGCCACTGCCGACATTATCGCTTACGGTGGCGTGCCAAGGGTTAAAGTGGGACGGGAATTTTTACTCAAAAAAGGGCGGTAGGTATAGAAAAAATTAAAAGTTTACCCTAGCCCTTTTCATTTTTATTCTGTAAACTAAAAATCAAATAAGAGTAGTCAGCTTTTTTGCAGACTTTATTTTTCCTTGCATCACCAAAAAAGAAAATCCAAGTGAGAAGAATATGAAGAACCAAACTATTAAGATAATTATTCCTTGCCAACCAGATTTTTCAACAACATCAGAGTAAAATCCTAATGGAACTATCATTGATACAGATACAAAAAATGCGTATAAACAAAAAGCCATTAGTATATTCACGTTATATCTTATTTTATTTTGAAAAGGTTTTTTTAAAGAGATATTAGTGATTATATAGTGATTACTTCTTTTTATATCTAGAAAATCGCGCCCATCATTAAAAGTATACAATTTACTTGATACATCTTTTAAGGGAAGGAAAAACCTTAAAACAGAAGCATCTAAATATTTTCCTGAAAATGCCAAATAGACTTTTTCAAGCAAAAGGTCATTCATCGTTTTCCACTTATTATCTATCAAAAATTCTTTTCCAACTTCGTAATCTTTATGTAGCTGTTTTTTCTTAGAAGGTAGTCTTTTTAATTGAATATAGGCAAAGAACACTCCACTAATAATAGTAAATATAATGCCAATATCCTTTGCATCACTTATAAATTCAATATTCATCTTTTCTCTTATAAAATAATTTAGGGTAATTATATGAGTTTTGTAGAAAATACTCAATTTTATTGCACAGTGAAATATATGGGAAGCTAAACTTTTAATTTTTTAAAATCTTACTAAAACTTTTTATAAACCTGCGTATGTTTTCCAAGCATGATAAGCGTCAAAAATTCTTCGTTTAGTGTAAATATCGACAGCCAATCGCCTTTTACATGTAAAGATTTTATTTTCCAAAAATTACTTTTTTAGCGAATAGCTTCTTTAAACATTATAATCCGTCTAAACTGTTGTTCGGTAACCACAGAGCCCCATTGGGTTCCAACTTCTTCTTTTACAAGCTCAAAACCAAAGGACTCATAAAGCTTTCGCGCCGCATCTAAGCCTTTAAATGTCCAAAGTTGGATAGCCTCAAACCCTGATTTTTCACAAAATGTGACGGCTTCGTGAAGCAGTTGACGCCCAATTCCCTGACCTTGACACGCTTCATCCATACATAATAAACCAACGCAAATGCGCGTTGTTGTCTCCTAAATCTTCGCCATCAATTGCAAGTGAACCCCATTGTACAGTGCCAGCCAAAGATGATTGCGAGGGTTCTGTAAACGACTGACAAATTCAGCCATTCCCATAGCGACTTTACTTTCAAAAAATTGTCCAAAATCGGAAGAGTGCGCGTAAAAAGTAGCGTGCATTTCAGTGACTCTACCCACAACACCAGGACGATACCCTGCGTCTAGTGTGATTGCATTGAGTGGGGCATTTAAACGACATCCTTGCAAAGCCTCTGCGTAGGTGCAAAGCCCTTGTACGACGGCTTGCTGTTGCGAAACATCTAAATGTTCCATGGCCGTTTTAACTTGTTTTTGCCCATACAAATGTATAGCTTCAACCGTTTTCTCACCTTGTTTTGTTAATAACAGATTTTTAATACGACCATCTTTGAGATCGGCATTTTCTATCACTTCGCCCGCTTTAATGAGCTTGTTGATCATTCTGCTAACACTTGATTTTTCCAAGCTGAGTGTTTGTACAAGTTGCAACGCTGTCATGGCGCCTTGTTTTTCGATTTCTAACA
>JAVHRG010000220.1:0-2613 GCA_036171535.1 Sulfurospirillum sp.
AGTAGTGGCGCCGTGTTACGAACTGAAGAGGCGTAATGACGGATTTTTTTAATTTATTACTGCAACATACCATTACAATGATGGCGATTGTTGATCCTTTGGGAGTGAGTGCGATTATGCTCTCTCTCCTGCCTCAAAGTGCAACTAAAGAGCATATCAATAAAATTGCTTGGAAATCAACGATGACGATTATCGTAGCTTTTTTTGTGGTTTTACTGACGGGTAATTTCTTGCTCAATCTTTTTGGTATTGAAATTGATTCACTTAAAGTGATGGGTGGGATTATTTTGCTGCTTACAGCTATTAAAATGGTTCAAGGCTCAATGGAATCCAAAAATCAAACTGAAGAAGAACGTGAAGAAGCAATCAAAAACGATGAATTTTCAGTGATTCCTTTAGGTATTCCTATTACCTTTGGTCCTGGTATTTTTGCAACCATTATTATTCTACGTGGGCATAGCGAAGGTGTTACTTCGCTTGCCGCACTTATCATGGCTTATTTAATTGTAGCGCTCAGCGTTTATCTAGCTTTTAAAAATAGTATTTATATTCGCCATTATTTAGGTATTACTGGGCAAAAAATTGTCAGTCGTTTGATGGGATTGATTGTGGGAGCTATTGCGGTACAGTTCATTGTTGGTGGTCTGAGCGTATTGACTAAACATTACATGTAAGGATTTTTCATGAATCAAGGCGGTTGGACTTGCCCTCATGACGTAGAAGGTATTTGCAACATTATCAAAAAAGAGTGTGATCCTGGAGATTGTGGGTGTGTCTTATATGGAAAAGCAAAGTTTTCATCTGAAAATTCACCTTCTAATGAAGCGTTTGAAAAGCGTATGGAGCGTAAAATGCGCGAAATACTAGGGAAAGATAACGAGGAAGATATCTTTAAATAGCGAACTAAAGAAGTAGATTTGGAAATTTGCCTAATCTACTTCTCTTGATATTTAAAAGTTAATTATCTAATAAATTATAGTGATTGAGTTTGGGCTAAATAGACAAAGCCTGCCGCAAATAAAATAGCATTTAGAAGAGTCATAGCCAATCCAACTTTTACAACATTTAACTTTTTCATCTTGGTAGCTCCTTTTTTGTTTTCGGAATTATATATCAAAAAAACTTAATATAAAATAAATAAAATTAAAATATTTTCTTTTTATAAAAAATTAGTAACATTTCTACACTGTATTTTAAATTAAAATAATAATACTAAAAATATAAATTAAGCTATAAATAAGTTTAAATTGAATTTTTATGTGTTACCTCAATGATTCGTTTTTGGAAATAAGTATTAGTCCTATGTATGATGTGTACATTTGTAATGATAATAACTATGAAAGAATAAGGGCTATGAAAAATTATTGCAATCAGCATATAGTGACTCCTCATAGAAAAAAGAGCAAAATTAAGATAAAATTTGCACATTTAAAATCTTAGGAGCGATACAGTGTCAAGTATCTCAAAATATAGTAAAATTAATAGTTTAAAATCTGTAAAAAAGTGTCTTTTCCCAGCAGCGGGCTATGGAACAAGATTCTTACCTGCAACGAAAGCAATGCCTAAAGAGATGTTACCTGTTCTCACAAAACCGTTGATACAATATGGTGTTGAAGAAGCAGTCAGCGCTGGTATTGATACCATGGCGATCGTCACAGGTCGTGGGAAAAGGGCCATCGAAGACCATTTTGATGTCAGTTATGAGTTGGAGCATCAAATCAAAGGAACCTCAAAAGAGAGTTACCTGACTGAAATTCGAAATTTAATTGATAATTGTACGTTCAGTTATACGAGACAAGTGGAGATGAAAGGTTTGGGTCATGCGATCCTGACGGGTAAAACACTTATTGGGGATGAACCATTTGCGGTTATTTTAGCAGATGATTTATGTGACAATAACGATGATGATCCTGTACTTAAACAAATGGTTGAAGTCTATGAAAAATATCGTTGTTGCGTCGTTGCCATTGAAGAAGTTCCTAAAGAAGATACGAATAAATATGGTGTCATTGATGGTAAAATTGTTGATGGGAATGAGTCTGTTTTACGTGTTTCGAATATGGTTGAAAAACCAGATCCAAAAGATGCGCCAACCAATTTGGCCATCATCGGTCGTTATATTTTAACGCCTGAAATTTTTGAAGTGATTGAAAATACCAAACCCGGTAAAGGTGGTGAAATTCAGATTACGGATGCACTGTTAGAGCTGGCGCATCAAGGTAAAGTTATCGCATATAAATTTATCGGAAGACGTTTTGATTGTGGCTCCATTGAGGGGTTTGTCGAAGCAACCAATTACTTCCACGATAAAGCAAAATAACACTTTTTATTTTTACATGTAAGCCTCTTGTGCCCACCTATAAGGGGCTTACCTCTCCGCGCTACATTTACTTCTCTACCTTAAAGATAAACCCTTTATTAGCTTACATTCGTTATAATCAAGGCATTAAATAATAATGAGGCGGAAGAGTATGTCCAATCACGAAACGAAATATATTTTTATAACCGGAGGCGTTTTAAGCTCTCTTGGTAAAGGCATAGCAGCGGCGAGTATCTCTACACTTTTAAAAAATGTTGGCTTTAAAGTCAGTATTCTCAAGGCAGATCCTTATA
>JAVHRG010000221.1:0-13054 GCA_036171535.1 Sulfurospirillum sp.
GCCAAACAGACACGTACAAAGATTACTATCGTAGGTAAAACAGTGCGCAAACATTATGTTTGTCGTTGTAAAGAACACCATTTTTAACCATTTTAAGGACAGTTATGAACAGACAATTTTTTCTCACCCATTCGCCGATTAATGCGATGTTTACCAAAAACAGCAGTGACTTCGTCGTCAGTGAAATTCCACTCTATCCTTTCAGCGGTGAGGGTGAGCATCTCGTTTTACATGTACGGAAAAAAGATATGACGACATGGGATATGTTGCAGTATCTCAGCGAAGTCACAGGCTGCAAAGTGCGTGATTTTGGTTATGCGGGTCTCAAAGATAAAGATGGCATGACCACACAGTACATCTCACTGCATAAAAATTTTGAACCAAAGCTTGCCAATTTTACCCATGAAAAGATCAAAATACTCGACACCACCTACCATAATAATAAGATTCGCACAGGACATCTCAAAGGCAATCGTTTTTTTGTACGCTTGAAGAAAGTTAATCCAATTGATGCGAAAAAGCTTCAAGATGGACTCAAAAAGATCAGTAAAGAGGGCTTTCCCAACTTTTTTGGTTATCAACGTTTTGGCATTGATGGTGATAACTATGTGAAAGGCAAAGCAATTTTAGAGGGCAAACGACAAGAACGCAATCATAAAATGAAAGAGTTTTACATCAATGCTTATCAAAGTTATCTTTTTAATAACTGGCTTTCTAAGAGAATTGAAATCAGCCGTTTGATCGAAGAGTTTAATGTAACGGATGGAACAAGAGCGACGAATTTACCCAAAGAGATGGTGGAAAGCCTTAAAAAACAGCCGCAATTCTTCAAGCTTCTTCATGGTGATGTATTGCATCACTATCCTGCGGGGAAAGCATTTGTGTGTGAAAATGTAGAAGAGGAACTTCCTCGCTTTTTAGAACATGGCATTACCATTGCAGGTTGGTTACTGGGTGGTAAAAACATTCGAGCAGAGTATGAAGCAGGTGTCATCGAGCAACAGATTTTTGAAGAGTGTGAACCCTTTTTAGACAAACTCAATGGAAGCAGACGTTTTGCGTGGAGCTTTGCAGAAGAGGTTGAGGGTGTGTATAAAGAGGAAGAAGCATGGTTTGAAATGCACTTTTCCTTGCCTAAAGGCTCGTATGCGACTGTTATTATAGAAGAGCTAATAAAAGTTTCGCTATAATCGATCCTTCAAAAGGTACAGTAGGTGATTGCTTGAGAGTTTCTCTTGAGAGGAAAGTCCGGGCTGCATGTGAGACATGGTTCCGTCTAACGGACGGCTAGGGTAACCTAAGGGACAGTGCAACAGAGAGTAAACTACCATTTTGTCACTCTTGCGAAAGCGCAAGCATAAGTAAGATGAATTGGTGACGAGCTTTGCTTGTCTCCAAGAAGACAGTTTAATGGAAAAGGTGAAACGGCGGGGTAAGAGCCCACCAGTGCTTTAAGTAATTAAGGCAGCTATGCAAACCCAACCTGCAGCAAGAAGGGATGGTTTTGGTCTCACACACGATAAACCCTTCGCTTGAGGTCTACCGTAAGATAGATCGTAGATAAATAATCACCCACGACAGAACCCGGCTTATCGCTGTACCTTTTGTCAACAAAGCCCTAAAAAAGGATGTTTTTGGAAAATCTTATCTTTTTAGCGCATGTTGTGCTTTTGATGGTACTGTCACCTATCCTTTCACGTGTATTTCGTATTCCTACTCCTGTTGTTGAAATTTTGCTAGGCGCTTTTGCCGTATGGGTTGGTCTTTTACATGTAAACAATGAAGTCTTTAGAAACCTTTCAAAAATTGGTTTTTTTTACCTGATGTTTTTAGCTGGGTTAGAAATAGACATTCAACGTTTTATACGCTATCGAGATCGTTTTTTAAAAAAAGCTATTTTATACTTTATCTGTTTGTACAGTATTTCTTTCATTTTATACCTTTCCTTGGGTCTTTCTCCTGTTTATATTGTTGCAATTCCAATAGTTTCACTTGGCATGATTATGGCGCTTATCAATGAACATGGACGAGAACATAAATGGTTGGAGCTTTCTTTAATCATTGGCGTGATTGGAGAGCTTTTAAGCATTGGAGCTCTTGTTGTTTTTGATGGTGCTATTACCCATGGTTTGGGATGGAGTTTTTTCAAAAGTATTTTAATGTTGATTGCTGTTCTGGCTTCTTCTTATTTTTTATACCGATTGCTTAAAATTATCTTTTGGTGGTATCCAAATCTTAAACGTCTGATTATGCCAAATCACGACACAATGCATCAAAGTTTGCGTTTTAGTATGGCACTCTTTTTTGTGTTAATTGCTACGATGCAATGGCTTGAAATTGATATGGTTTTGGGTGCTTTTATCGCAGGTATTTTTATCTCAAACTTTTTTGCACATAAAAAAGAACTTCCACATCAACTTTCAATGTTTGGTTTTGGTTTTTTAGTGCCTCTGTTTTTTATCTTTGTTGGGACAACACTTGATCTAAATATCGTCTTTACATCGCATATATTAACTCATGCTATCTGGATTGTTGTTGCGATGGTAGGAGCACGCCTTGCAAGTTCTTTTGCGGCTTATTACAGTTATTTAGGACTTCGAAGTACCTTTCTTTTCAGCCTTGGCGATTCAATGCCTTTAACTTTCTTGGTTGCCATTGCTACAATAGCTGTCAAAAATGGTGCTATTGGTGATGAAGAGTATGCTTCTTTTATTGTGGCAGCATTGATGGAAGGCATTGTGATTATGACTTTGATCCAGTTTTTAATGTTTCTTTTTAAACAGTATGATAAAAAAAATAAAGAAAAATTTAACGAAGGATGATAGGATGAAGGTGCGCCAAAAATTAAGTGTTTTCCGTTATTTTCACATTATCACTTTAATTCTTTTTTTAACGTTCGCAACTATTTTTTTTGCGTTTAATTTTTATAATGCTCGCATGACTTTTGAGCGTGAATCAACCAATTTACGAGAGCATTACATCGAAACGCAAAAAGGGATTTTAATTGCCCAAGTCGATCAATTTACAGAACATATTATCAAAGAGCGAAATAAAGCCTACACTAAAAATCAAAAGCTGATTCAAATGCGTGTTAATCGCGCGTATGATATAGCGATGCAGATTTATGAAAAATACAAGCAAACACATGATCAAGCGTTTATTCAAGAGAAAATTATAGAAACACTTAGATTTTTGCACTATGAAAATGGTTACTATTTTATGACACGATTGGATGGAGTAGAAATTCTTAATGCAGATCAGCCAGAGATGGAAGGTCTTAATATGCTGAATTTAGAAAATCATGATATGACTTCGGTTGTTCAGCAAATACTCACCATTGCACAAAACAACAAAGAAGGATTTGATGACTATTTTTGGACTAAACCCCAAAATGATTCTAAAGAGCTTTTTCGCAAAATTGCGTACGTAAAACTCTTTGAGCCTTACGGCTGGGTTATTGGAACAGGCATTTACCTTGAAGATATTGAGCAAGATCTCAAAGAAGAGCTTGCCAATGATAAAGAGCGTTTACTGTTTAATGAAGAGAGTGGTAATTATATCTTTATTGGAACGTGGGATGGTGTTAGTGTCGCTGGCCCAAATCAAGGGCAAAATACCTACAATCTACGGGATAGCAATGGTAAATATCTCGTTCAAGAGCTGATTCATAAAGCCAAAGATGGTGGTGGTTTTGTTGAATATGTTACCCCTGATACTGCTAAGCAAGATAAGATGAGCTATGTGGTTCCTCTGTATGGCTGGAAGTGGTATGTTGGATCTGGAATTTATCTTAAAAATGTCAATGAAGAGATTACAAAATTACGTGATGCAATGTCTAAAGAGATGCAACATACTTTTTTTTCTATCGTGATATGGTTAGCTATTTTGAGTGTTCTTACTTGGCTTTCATACCTTTATATCAGTCGTAAAATCAGTAAAGATTTTGCTGTTTTTATCGATTTTTTTGATTCTTTAGCCAATAAAGACACGTATATTGATCTATCCAAAGTGCGATTTTGCGAGTTTGAAGAGCTTGCAAATCATGCCAATACGATGTTGAAAGCAAAAATTTTTAGTAACAAACATTTAGAGCAGTATAAAAAAATTGTTTCAAGTTCCGATGACTTTTTGGCGTTGATTGATCGTAACTATGTCTACCTTGCCATCAGCGAAGCGTATCAGAAATTTTTTAACAAAAAACAAGATGAGATTTTACATCATACGATGGCGGAGTTACATGGAACACAGTATTTTCTTGAAGAACTTAAACATTTAAGCGATAGAGCATTATCAGGTGAAAATTTTGAATATGAAATGTGGGTTATCTCTTCGTATGGTAAGCGATTTTTACATATTAAGTATTTTCCTTATTTTGAAAATGATGGTGATGCCTTGCCAATTGCATACGTCGTCTCCGCCCGTGATAATACAGAAAAACAAGCGAATGAAGAGCGCTTGTTAGCTTCTGAAAAAGAGCTAGAATTCTTAGCCCATAATGATGTCCTTACGGGACTTCCCAATCGGTTACTTCTGAGCGATCGTATCGCGCATGCTATCGAAAATAGTAAACGCCAAGGGGGCATGATTGCCGTCTGTTTTCTTGATCTTGATAACTTTAAAAAGATCAATGATAGTTTTGGGCACTCCTATGGTGATGAAATTTTAAAGCAGTTTGCCTTACGTGTTCGAGGTAAAATTAGACATTGTGATACATTGGCACGTGTCGGTGGTGATGAGTTTATTTTATTGGTTGAAAATATCAAAGAAAAACATCAAATTGAGGTTATTCTCTCTAAGATTCAAACGATTTTCGAGGAGCCATTTGTCAATAAAGCTCAAAAATTCTTCCTTTCTGCCAGTATTGGTATTAGCGTATATCCAGAGCATGGAGATGATGGGGAGACGTTGATTAAAAATGCAGATGCTGCCATGTATAAAGCCAAAGATGCAGGCAAAAATACGTATCTCTTTTATACAATGGCGATGACAGTAGCGTCTTATGAGCGTATTGGTATGGAAAATGCCTTACGTGAAGCAATCAAAGAGAATCAATTTGTCGTGTATTATCAACCACAAATTGATCTTAAAACACATGAACTCATTGGTCTTGAAGCCCTTTTAAGATGGAATCATCCCTTAGAAGGCATCTTGCCACCAGGGCGTTTTATTGCCTTTACGGAAGAGACACGTTTAATTGTTGAAATTGGAGCATGGATTTTGAAGCAGACATGCTTTGATATGGTTGCATTGCATGAAGAGGGAATTTTTAAGGGGACTGTTTCCATTAATATTTCAGGTGTTCAAATCGAATACAGCGATTTTCTTAAAACACTCAAAGAGACTTTGAAAGAGACAAAAATCGATCCTAAGATAGTTGAGATGGAAGTAACCGAATCATTCATCATGCACGATCCAGAACGCTGGATAACACTCTTAAAAGAGATGCAAAAATTGGGGCTTAGTATTGCTATTGATGATTTTGGTACAGGATACTCTTCTTTAAGTTATTTGAGAAAACTGCCTATTAACAAGCTTAAAGTCGATATGTCGTTTGTGAAAGATATTCCAAAACAAGAGGATGCTTGTGCCATTGTAAACTCTATCATTAATTTAGCTCAAAATATGAACATTACGACATTAGCAGAAGGTATTGAACATAAAGATCAAGAGGATTATTTAGCGAAACATGGATGTAAACAAGGTCAGGGATATTTGTATTCGAAACCACTGAGCCTTAGTGATCTCAAATCTTGGATTAAAATACATGTTTAGATGCAAGGCGGTATGAAAAATTCACAGATATCGACTTCTAAAACAGCTGCAATTTTATAAAGATGTTCAATGTTATAATGTTTATTTTCCAGCCCCGCTTCAATTTTAGCAATTGTACTGACAGATTTGTGACCAATCGTAAGCGCTAAGTCCAGTTGTGTAATTCTTTTCATTTTACGTATTCGTTGAACATTATGCGCAATGCATTGATAAAAATCTTGAATCTCATCTTTTGTAAACTCTTTGTACACCAGCATTTGTTTCCCTATAGTGAAGCATTGTTTAAGTTTATAATGGTTAGAATCTTTTATAAATTCCCTATAGTGAATATTTAAAATAAAATTTTTGGTAAAACTGAATGATGGATATAGAAACACTTTATGAGCTTGTTATTACTGTATTAGCTATTTTTATGACTGTATTCTATTTTTACTATAAAAAGAAGGTATGTGTATTAAAGTTACATAACATTCAATTAGAACAGCTAAGCCAATACGATGACTTAACACAAATCTTTAATCGGCGTTATTTTTTGGAGATCGTTAACTATCATTTTAAGATCATTCACCAAAAAAATACCTCAGCTATTATGATGATTGATATTGACAATTTTAAACAGATTAATGATACCTACGGGCATATTTTAGGTGACAATGTTTTGAAATATACAGTAAAACAAATTAGTGAAAACTTACGAGAAGATGATATATTTGCCCGTTATGGCGGTGATGAGTTTATAGTCTTTTTCCCTTTTATCTCCAAAAAAGATATTTATACAATTGCTGCACGCATCCAAGCTAAACTTGAAGAACATAAAACTTATGATTTCCCTATAACATTAAGCATGGGAATATGTATTTTTAGTACATTAGAACCACTCCTAAATATAATTGAATATGCAGATAATGCGCTTTACTTAGCAAAAAGTAAGGGACGCAACCGCATCGAGTTTTATTAAGCTTGAAAAAACCCATAAATCAGTACAATTAACTCCAATAGTTCGTGCTAGGAGGGCTGGTAAACCAGCTGAGATAAAGAATGATGATTCTTTGATCCTTGTGACCTGATCTGGGTAATGCCAGCGTAGGAAAGCTCAATCAAACCAACACATTTCCTCCCTTTTACTGCCCTCACACGATCTTTTTAATCTTTACATGTAAAGATTACATGTAAACGAAATCTAACCCATTTTACGAGGAAAACGTATGAAACATTGTTTAACCATAGCAGGCTCAGACAGCTGTGGCGGAGCGGGCATCCAAGCCGATCTTAAAGCCTTTAGTGCCAATGGAACGTATGGTATGAGCGTCATCACCGCGATTACGGCACAAAATACGCAAGGCGTTTTTGATGTACAAGACATTAATCCTTCCGTGATACAACATCAGATTGAAGCAATTTTTGATGATATTCGTGTGGATGCCGTAAAGATTGGTATGGTTTCTCGCCCTGAAACGATTGAGATCATCGCAAAAACCCTTAAAAAATATTCCTTACCACCACTCGTCATTGACCCTGTAATGATCTCTAAAAGTGGGTATGATCTTTTACAGCCTGAAGCGAAGAAGGCACTCATCGAAATCCTTTTACCGATGGCAACGCTCATCACGCCCAATCTTCCTGAAGCTGAAGTCATCGTAGGCTATAAAATTGACACGATAGAGCTGATGCAAAAAGCAGCCATTGATCTGCATAAACTAGGCTGTCAGTATGTACTGGTTAAAGGAGGGCATTTGGAAAATGATGCCACCGATGTCCTTTACGATGGCGAGGCATTCTATCTTTTGCATTCTAAACGATTGGAGTCGATTAACACGCATGGAACGGGCTGTACGCTTTCTTCCGCCATTGCAGCGAACCTTGCGAAAGGTTTACATGTAAAGGCTGCTGTTGAGGCTGCCAAAGTGTATATTACCGAAGCAATAACGCATGGATTTAAACTAGGACATGGCGTGGGAGCAGTGCATCATTTTTATGCACTTTACACGAAAGCGGGAGTCGAGTCATGATAGAAGAAAAAACAAGTTTAAGTGGTTTTGGACTCTTTGCACTTTGGTTTGGCGCGGCAGTCTCGATGGCAGAGATTTTTACGGGTGGTCTTTTAGCACCATTAGGATTTAGTGAAGGCTTAAAAGCGATTCTTTTGGGGCATCTGATCGGCGGTTTGATTTTGATTTTAGGCGGTTATATTGGTGCGAAAAGTAAGCTTCCTGCCATTATGTCCACACGCATCTCTTTTGGGCGGTATGGTTCGTACCTTTTCTCACTGCTAAATGTGCTTCAACTTATCGGATGGACAGCGGTGATGATCATCTCAGGAGGGCGAGCTCGAATGAGCTAGGCATTAGCTTGTTTGGATTTGATAGTATTAATACGTGGGCGATAGCCATTGGTATTTTTATAGGTCTTTGGATTTGGCTTGGAAAAGTAGGGTTTCAAAAGCTCAATGTCGTGGCGGTTGTTCTTCTCTTTGCACTCACATTGGTTTTGTGTAGCGTTGTTTTTCAAGAAGGAAGCATTTTACATGTAAAGCCCACGGGTGAGATGAGCTTCGGCTCAGCGCTTGAGCTTAGCATCATTATGCCGCTTTCATGGTTGCCGTTAATTTCAGACTATACACGTTTTGCGAAGAGTAGAAAAGGAGGACTCCTTGGTAGCTTTATGGGCTATTTTATGGGAAGTTCACTGATGTATGCTATTGGTCTAGCCATTGCTCTTTATGCACAAGATGCGAGTGTGGGAACAATGATGATGGCACTGCATTTAGGCTTTGCCGCTCTTGGCATTGTGCTTCTTTCCACCATTACGACGACGTTTTTAGATGCGTACTCAGCAGGGGTCACTTTTACCAATATTTTTCCCCAAATGAGTGAGCGAAAGATTGCACTTGCTATGGCGCTCATCGGTCTTTTGGTAGCACTTTTCACACCCATAGAGCAGTACGAAACCTTTTTATACGCGATAGGTTCCGTATTTGGACCACTTTTTGCCATTTTACTCAGTGATTATTTTATCTTTAAAAAAGTACAAATCGAGCCTACTTTGGCTTTGCATGTAGGATCACTCCTTGTGTGGGGCTGTGGCGTTGGACTTTATTATTGGTTTATGACACTGGATTTATCTCTTGGCTCAACACTTCCAACGATGCTTGCAACGAGCATAATTTTTATCATCACTAAAAAGGTTATGACATCATGGACATTAAAGAGCAACTAAAAGAACTGTTTTTAGCATTACAGAGTAAGAAAGCGTTGGTGCATCACATCACTAACTATGTGACGGTCAATGACTGCGCCAATGTTGTTTTAGCCATTGGCGCTTCTCCCATCATGGCAGATGAAATAAATGAAGTTGAAGAGATGGTAGGTATTTGTGATGCACTCGTACTGAATATCGGAACAGCGAATGAGCGTATTATTGCATCAATGCTCAAAGCCGGATGTGCAGCGAACGCCAAAGGAATTCCTGTGGTACTTGATCCCGTAGGTGTAGGCGCGACTTCTTTTCGCCACAACAGTGTTTCTAAACTTATGGAAACAATCTCTTTTAGTGTTATTAGAGGCAATATGGCAGAGATTAAAACCATTGCAGGACTTGAAGCTAAAAGTGCAGGGGTTGATTCATTAGAAGAAGAGAGCGATGGCGCTAAAATCGCTTTGAATTTGGCACGAAAACTTAACTGTGTGATTGCAATTACGGGTAAAATAGACATTGTATCGGATGGCAAAGTGTGTTATGCACTCGAAAATGGTGATGTTACTTTAACCAAAGTGACAGGAACGGGGTGTATGAGTACTTCCCTTATCGGCAGTTTTATAGGAGCTTCCAATAATGCGTTAGGTAGCGCAATCGCAGGCATTTTAACGATGGCCATTGCTGGTGAAATCGCTGAAAATAGTAGAGGAATAGGGACTTTTCATGCATCGCTTATGGATGCGATCAGTCAAATGGATGCAAAAATTATGTTAGATAAATGTAATATAAACTTAATTAAATAATAAAAATTATTATTTAATATATACTTTAGTTTTCCTATTGTAAGATAACTTTATCAATCAATAAGGAGTCAATCATGGCAAGAGTTGGTAATTCTATTATCAAAGGGATCGAGGTTCAAGAGATTATCACGACACTTAATCGCGCGTATGCTGATGAGTGGTTAGCGTACTATCAGTATTTTATTGAAGCTAAAGTGGTCAAAGGATTGATGAAAGATGCTGCCATTGCAGAGCTTGTACAACATGCTGCCGATGAACTCCGCCATGCTACGATGATAGCCGATCGTATCATCCAATTAGGTGGTGCTCCACTCTTACATCCAGCCGATTGGCTCAAACAAACCAACTGTGGTTACGATGCACCCAATGACTTTGATGTCGTTGCCGTCTTAAAAGATGCGATTAAAGGTGAGCAATGCGCCATTTCAACCTACTCAAGCATTGTGGATTTAACACGTAACAAAGACATTGTCACCTACGATATGGTTTCACAGATTTTAGCCGATGAAGTCATGCATGAAGAAGATCTTCAAAATTTGCATGATGACATTACCGAATTTATCAGCGATCTTAAAAAATCGATGCAATGATAAAAACGTGGATATGATCGATTGAGCTTAGAGTAGCACGTTTATACCTGCTACTTCTTGGTAGATTTAAAGGCAGTGATGAGTCTTCAGATGCGTTATGGAAATGCTCACTGCTCTTAAAGCTATCTCATTATTCAAAAAAATCTTTAACTTCTACTTGCAATACTTTTGCTATTTTATAAAGGTGTTCCAATGAAAAACGAATATTATTGTATCCCGCTTCTGCACCTGCAATCAACGAAGTTGATTTAAACCCAATAAGATATGAGAGTTCAAGTTGACTCAGCCCTCTTTTTTTTCGAATTATCTGAACCTTTCGAGCAATTTTTTGATAAAAGAGTTTTGTCTCTTCAACACTGCATTCTACTGCTAAAATATTAATCTCATCAAACTTTTTTTTCATGTTTTACTCTATTATTATAGATTTTATTACTAATGAAGTCTAGTATTCTTGATACTTCATTACAATCTATTATCGTAGAGTAAATAGCAATACAAACAGTTCATGTTATGCCGCTATTATAAAATAGTTATATCTTAAACACTCTATTATAATAGATTATTTTCTTTTAATACTTAATCGTGTATTATTCATTCGTAACCATTATTACATCTGCATGAAAAATAAAAAAAAGAGTTTGATGTGAATACTTTTTCGATCATTGAGCAAGAAATTGTTGAGATGTTTACAACGATTATTGAAGAGAAAGATGCATATACTGCAGGTCATTCTAAGCGTGTAGCCTTGTACAGTTCAAAAATTGCAGAGGCAATGGGGTGCAATGACAATGAACAAAGCATGGCTTATCAGGCAGGACTTTTGCATGATATTGGAAAACTTTTAACACCTGAATCAATTTTACTCAAGCCTCAAAAATTTAATCGTGCCGAGTATGCTATCATTAAAAATCACTCTATTGATGGTGAAAAAATGCTGAGTTTTATTTCAGCGTTTAAGCCTTATATGCCCCTTATTCGACATCACCATGAGTTCTATAATGGAAAAGGCTACCCAGATGGTCTTAAAGGGGAAGAAATACCCTTACTTTCCCGTATTTTATCGGTTGCAGATGCCTTTGATGCCATGACAACCAATCGTATCTATAAGCCACGCAAAAAAATAGCCAGTGCTATTAAAGAACTACAAAAATTTAGTGGAATACAGTTTGATCCTTTAATTGTGAGTATTGCAACAAAAGTATTGAATACATACTATGAACTTTCTTGTGTTCACCAATCACCTGAAACAGATATTCAAGAAGAGCGCTTTGCTTATTTTTATAAAGATGCACTTACTTCAGCATATAGCGGAGATTACTTGAGCTATTTTTTACAAAACAATCATGAAACAGGACGTTTCCGGTGTTGCTATTTTATTCAACTTCATAATGTTCACCAATATAACAAAGATTTTGGTTGGAAATTAGGTGATAAACTCCTCAAAGAAGTTGCTTTTCGTTTAAAAATACTCTTTCATTCTCTCTTTGTTTTTCGAATTTTTGGTGATGATTTTGTGGTACTCAATCCTTTACATGTAGAAATTGATGAAGAACAGACAAGAGAAAAAATTAGTACGGGTTTTAATGGAATTCATGTGAGTCTGAAACATTTTGCTTTAAAGGATTTTAATCTAGATACGTGGGAAAATTTTGAATACTATCTTACGCACTCTCAGTTATTAGAGGCGTGTACTTATGATAAAAATAGTCTAATTCAAGTAAAGCGCCATTGATCTTTTTTCTCTCATTTATAGTGATTATGTTTAATTAAAATTTATTATAACATTCTACAAAAATCTAATGATCAAAAGGAAAAAATATGAGTATATCAAAACAGTTGATGACAATGCTTGCCATTGCCCTTTTAGGAATCGTTGCCGTTTTTAGTATTGGCATTAATAAAATGGAAAAGGTTTATGAAGAGACGAATACATGTAATGTGAATTCACTGCCCAGTGTTTTAGCAATAGGAGATCTACAACAAGGCATGTATCGTATTAGATTAGCTGTATTACAGCATTTGGGTTCAGAAAATATTAAAGACAAAAAAAATTTAGAAGAAAAATATTATGGCTACAAAGCAGAATTTTTAAAGAACCTAAAAAGGTATGAAGTTTTGATTGCAGATAGTAAAAATAAAGAGTTTTTTGACAAAGAAAAAGAGTATTTCTCTAAATATACGATTATAGTTGAGAAACTTTTTCAATTATCTAATGAAGATAAAAGGGATGAAATTAAAAAATTAATAGCAGAAACCAGTGCTGTCCCTCAAACTTTAACAAAAACTACCGATGATCACATGGATTACAATCAACTTCTTGCCGAAAATGATGCTAAAAGTGCAGTAGTTGAGAAGAGTAACGCCAGTACACTTATGATAGGACTTTCCTTGCTGATCGCTATTTCAGTTATTATTCTTGGCATTATGATTCGCAATAATATCATGAACGGAGTATTCATCATTCGTGATGGCATCTCAGGTTTTGTTCAAAATAAAGAGCTCAAGTTTAGAATCAAATATGGCAAAACAATGAGATTCAAGAGATTGTCAATAGTTTTAATAGTTTAGTTGATACACTAGAAGTCATTATTGATGATGTAAAACGCTCCTCTTCTGAGAATGCTTCTGTTTCCCATGAGCTCAGTACAACCAGTATGCAAATCGGGCGTAATGCTGAAAATAGCACACAGATTG
>JAVHRG010000222.1:0-13033 GCA_036171535.1 Sulfurospirillum sp.
TGGCTATTTCATCATTGCCAATTACTTCAAGTTTGCGTGTAAGATCGCCATCGCCACTGGAGAGATTATCTGCTCGGAGGATGAGATCATTCAGAGGCTTTGAGATGGTTCTTTTAATAATAAAGAAGGTTACACCAAGGCTTATCATGAGTAAAACAATAGAGATCAAGAGAAACGATTGAATCTGTGAAGTAGTATTTTTAGTGATATTCTTTTGAAGTTTATCAACTTCTTCACCTACATTATCGACATAAATACCTGTTCCCATCATCCAGTTATAAGGCTCAAATGGTACTGCATAAGAGAATTTTGGAAGTGGTTTTCCATCTTTTACTTTTGGAAAATTGTACTTAACAAGTCCCCCTCCCTTTTTAGCTGCTTCTATAAGTTCTTTGATGAAAAAAATACCATTGCTATCTTTGAGTGCCATGAAATTTCGGCCTTGTAGGTCTTGATTGGTTGGGGTTAATACATTGTCTCCATTGTATTCATAGACAAAAATATAACCACTTTTATCATTAAAAAATCGTAATGCTTTAAATGCTTCTAAGATAACCTCTTTGATTTTTTCATCTGATGAACCCTTGGCTTTTTCAGTTTTATAAATTGATTGAGCAGTCTGGGTTGTTATATCCATAATGTTTTTGAGTTCGTTTTCATGAAAAGTATAGGCACTTGTTTCATACTCTGTGATGAACATACGCGCATTCTTTTTGGTATTGCTATATGCCACACCGATAATACAGGCTCCTAAGACTATCAACGATAGAATCAGAGATATCAAAATCCTTGTAGAGATTTTCATAGTAGATTCTCCTCTTTTTTTATTAGCTTTATGAGTATATTGTAGCACAAAACAAAGTTTAAAAATAGTAACAAAAAGCGCTACAATGGCGGCGAAAGACTTTAGGAGAAGAAATGAGCCATTATAGAGAGTTGTTACGCAACAATGCAACACTCCGAAGACTTAGCATTATTCAACTCATCTGTTACTTTGGTGCATGGTTTAGTCATATGGCTATTTATGCATTACTTATAAATCTTGAAGCTCCTGTTTGGGCACTAAGTACAGCAGCAGCATTTACCTTTTTGCCTTCAATGCTTTTAGCCCCTTTTAGTGGAGCGATTATCGATAAAGTGGATACTAAAAAATTTATGCTGTTTTTAACAGCGATTGAGATTTTTACCGTTTTTTGGCTGATGTTTATTCACTCTTTAGATGCATTATGGTTATTGTTAGTCTTAATTCTTATAAGAATGGGAACAGGAAGTATCTACTTTCAAACTGAGATGTCATTATTGCCAAAATTACTCAGTGATGATGATTTGAAAACTGCCAACGAAATTCACTCCATTATTTGGTCAACCTCTTATGCTTTGGGTATGGCAGTTGCAGGTTTCTACATTTACTATTTTGGAACAACCAGTGCTTTTATCGCTGATATGCTGTTGTATTGCATTGGTTTTTATATGCTTTTAGGACTCAATATTCCCTCTCTTGCAAGCAAACATGCTTTACATGTAAAGGCAATGATTTGGAGTGGATTTACCTATTTACGGACTCATCCCAAGATTATGCACATCATTTTTTTACATGCGAGTATTGGCTTTAGTGCGTATGATGCGCTCATTGCTCTCTTGGCAGATCATGCATACAAACATATTTTATCCATTTCGTTGGTTATGGGAGCTATTAATGCGGCACGGGCACTTTCTCAAATTTTAGGGCAGTTGGCACTCAGCCGTTACATTAACCCACAAAGTCTTTTTTATCTTTTTATGGCACAAGGTGCAAGCATTATCGTTTGGGGTATGCTGCAATATGATTTTTATCTGAGTTTTATTGGTATTTTTTTATGTGGGCTTTTTACAACAACCTTATGGTCTTATACCTACACGCTATTACAGTATGAAACAGATGCTGAATTTTATGGTAGGGTCATTGCTTATAATGATATGGTTTTTATGGGAGTCTGCACAGGAGTCTCTTTTGCTATTGGGGCATTGTTTGATTTTGGTGTCTCATTATGGCAGGTTACATGCGGATTAGGAGCAGTTTTTCTCGTTTTTGGATTTTACTGGAAATGGATACAGAGACTATGATAAAATAATTTTTTTAAGTTAAAGGTTCGTGTATGAATATTCGCAATAAGGTGAAACTGAGTTTTGCTTTGATTATAGTATTGTTACTTTTTTTGGGAATGATCAGTGCTATTATTACATTTCAAATCAAAGAAAATAGCAATTTTAGAGAAAGCATTTCTTCGATACTCATCATGCAAGAGGGTATGAACGAGATTATTCTTGAAAGTACAAAAACCACAGAAGCAAATAAGTTAGAACAACTGCATGCAGAGTTTATAACTTATGAAAAGCGTTTTGAAGACCTGCGTACGATGTTGTCTGAACCAAAAAAACTTTCTCTTGTACGCCATCTTGGGATTTCTCGTATCCAAAAAGATGAAGCGATCAAAAAATATCTCAATGAACTTTATACCAATGAGCATCTTCTTGAACTTATGTATGATGACATTTTTAAACTTGAACGTGAAAAACTGGAATATGTTGCGATATTTGATGCTCTTTATCCAGAAGAAAATAACGTACGCGTCGAAATCAAAAATCATATTTTACAGCATAACCAAATAGAGCAGATCAAAGCGCTTAGTGACCTTCGCTATTACAGCAAAGAGATGCTTTATCAACATGGCGATGAAGCTACCTTACACAAATGGCTTGCACCTATTGATGAACTGATCAATACAACGAAAAATGAGGCTGGGGCGCTTCATGAAAATATGCTTCATTATAAAGAGCTTGTACGCGTCATTGCAGAAAAAGCACTCAAAATTGAAGAAACGAAATTGATTGAAAATACAACGATTAATCATGCTTCTGAAGTTTTGGATGATAACAAAAAAGTCAGTATTGCTCTTGAGGAGACAATTGCAGCATTATCGAGCAGCTTTATTGATCAGATGCGTTTCATTCAACTCTGTGTTTGGATTGTTACGATTGTTTTTATTCTATTACTGGCCATCAAAGTTTTTCGCAATGTATCACTGACTATGGATGAGGTTGAGGCAAAGATAGAAGAGGGACTTGAAGCGGTCAATGCACTCAATCGTGAGATTGAAGATACACAAAAAGAGGTTCTTTTTACGATGGGCTCTATTGGCGAGACGAGGTCTAAGGAAACTGGAAATCATGTCAAGCGTGTAGCTGAATACACTAAAATGCTTGCGCTCTATTATGGTCTTGATGAAGAAGAGGCGGAGATGTTAAAACTCGCTTCTCCTATGCATGATATAGGCAAAATTGGTATTCCTGATAGTATTTTAAATAAACCTGGAAGATTTGATGAGCAAGAGCGCGAAATTATGAATACGCATGCGATGCTTGGATATGAAATGCTCAAACATTCACAAAGAGAACTTCTTAAAATGGCAGCTATTGTGGCAAAAGAGCATCATGAACGCTATGATGGAAAAGGGTATCCTGATAAAAAAAGTGGTGAAGATATTCATATTTATGGACGTATTACGGCGTTAGCAGATGTCTTTGATGCGTTAGGAAGTGCAAGAATTTATAAACCAGCATGGGAAGATGAAAAAATCTTTGCATTATTTAAAGAAGAGAGAGGAAAGCAGTTTGACCCTGAACTGGTTGATATTTTCTTTGAGCATTTGGATGTTTTTTTAGCAACACGTGAAAATTTAAAAGATTAAATTCACAAATACTTCACGATTTTGCGTTAAGATTTCATTATATAAAGAAAAGGAGTCCCAGATGAAAATCTTAAATACACTATTAATCTCAGCTGTGTTAGTCCTCAGTGGCATCACAAGCGCTCAGGCAATGGGCGATCGAGAAAAGGGTGCTCTGATTGGTGCAGGTGCAGTTGTATTACTAGGTGGTTTAATTAATGCATCACAACAACCAACACGTTATGTTGAAAGTCCTGTATATTATGAAACGAGACCAACTGTCGTGTATAGAGAACCTGTTTATGTGCAAGAGAGGGTTATTTATGTTGACCCACCACGCCATCATCACTACTATAACGACGGTTATTACCGTTCTTATAGATAATCATTAAAAGTTCAAAATCGGGGTAGCGACACCCATCGCTACCTTTTTTGCAATACTGCTATTCGTTTACCATCTGTTTTAACAACTTTTAATCCACACTGTTGCGCCAATATCTCAAGCGTTTTTGGGGTATAAAATATGATATGTGTTGGGTCTCTTCGATACCACCACGTTAAAAAATGAGCTTCATCGTCACTGTGAAAAAGTGTCATTATGGCAATCATACCATTGGGATTAAGATGCTGGGCTAAAAATTTTAATGTTTCATTGGGGTTATCTAAATGCTCAAAAACTTCGGTAGAGGTGATGAAGTCATAGGTTTTATGCTCAAAGCATTTTACAGGTTGGTAAAACTTATCATAATAATCAACATGAACACCTCGTTTGGTTAAAAGTTGACTCAGTACCGGTGTAGGACCAGAGCCAAAATCAAGGGCTTTTTCTTTACATGTAAGATCATTCCAAAAGAAATCTAAAAAATCCTCAAACATTTTTACGTAACCTTCATTTTCTAATGAATTTTGATGATTGTTGTAAAGGCTATGCTCTTTTTCCAAGGTAAGATAATACACAGAATCAAGGTGGATACTTTGACAATTTGGGCAGTAGAAATAGCGCTTTTGAAGTTGTGTGTCTTCCCATAATTTTGTAGTACAATCGCAAATTTTACATTTCATTTTTTAACTCTCTTTCATGTTTTCTCAAAAAAGCTACTTAAGTAAATAATTTTTTACTAATTAAGCATTATTATAAAAAATAGTTGATATTATATCTGCAAAATATTATGAAAGTTAAAAACAAAGATGCGTAAACTCATCGGTATCCTCCTTTTTATGTCACTTTTCCTTTTGCCATACTTTTTTGCCAATACAAAATTTGAGGGCAATGTGATTCGACTAGGGATGAGTGGACCTTTTAGCGGTGGACTCACGAGTGTTGGCAATCAGTTTTTACTGGGGGCAGAGATCTATCTTCAAAATTTAAATGACCACGGTGGAGTTTATGGAAGAAAGATAGAAATTATCGCTAAAGATGATCGCTATGAGCCAAAAATTGCCGTTGAAAATGTTGATGAATTGATTAATAAAGATAAAATTTTTGCTCTTTTTGGCATTATAGGTACACCTGTAGCCGAGTCTATCTTCCCCATTGCCATTGAAAAACGGATTCCTTTTGTCGGTGCGTATTCAGGGGCAGAATTTTTACGTAATCCTCCTAACCCCATTGTCCTTAATGCTAGAGCCAGTGATCTTGATGAGATTGAAAAACTTGTCCAGTATTATGCGGAAGATCTTAAATATAAACGTTTTGCACTTTTTTATCAAAATGATAGTTATGGAAGAACAGGTCTTAGTGGTGTAAAAAGTGCTCTTGCAAAGCGTAACCTTGTGCTCGTAGGTGAGGGAAGTTATAAACGTAATACACTTTCCGTTGGTAATGCTTTGTATGAAATAGAGTTATGTAATCCTGAAGTTATTTTGATGATAGGTTCTACAACTCCAACAGCCGAATTTATTAAACGGGCGCGTAAAAGTCAAAAAATTCGTCCAAATATTCAATTTGGGCTTTTTTCCTTTATCGAGCCTAAACCATTGATTGATTTTTTACATGGCAATGGTAAAGGGATTACCTTTGCACAAGTTGTACCCTCCCCATGGACATCTGAAGTAGATGAGGTAGAAAATTATCGTATATTGATGCATAAATATTACCCTAAAGAAGAACTAGGGCACGTTTCATTGGAAGGATATTTTGCAGCGCGTATGATTGCAGAGGTTTTTAAAAGTTTAGGAAAAGAGTTCACAAAAGAAGAGTTTATCAAGGCCTTAGGAAGATTTTCAAAAACACTGGATGAAACCGCTATTTCTAAAAATAGGGATGAGCGTTGCAAGTGTTTACACCGTGTCCATTTAAGTGAATATGTAGATGATGATTTTTATTCGGTAGGGCAAAACGATGAACACTAACCCCTTGAATGATTTTATGGGTAGCATCGATGAGATGACGATTGCGAAAAAGACGACGCTTCTTTTTCTTATTATGGTTGTGGGTATGTTTTTTATTGGAAGTTTTGCTCATATGAGTATTAACCGCATTAAAAATAATTTTGATATTTTGTACACTAAGCGAATGTTACCCACTATTCGTCTTGAAAATCTCAAAGATATTTATACGGTTAATGTATTAGATACGATTCGCGATATTGAAAAAGGCCTGATTAGTGCGCAAGAAGGGAAAACAGTGATTGCCCTTGCGCAAGAGCTCATTAAAATCGAACTCCAAGAGTATAAAAATAGTTTGAGTATCGATGAAAGTGACTGGCTTGTTAAATTAGCACGTTCATGGGGGCTTATGGATGATTCTGTTCGTAAACCATTTTTTAAAACTAAAGAAGATGATATTTTAATCTCAAAAATCGAGCAAAAGATTCATACAATTGATGGAATTTTGCTCAAAATGTTTAGTTATTTTGAAACGAAACAATCTCCAAAAGCAATTGATACATTGCAAAATGAACTCTACCCCAGTGTTTATTCCATTAATATTGATTTAACTGGATTGATCAACCTCAATTTAGAGAGTGCGAAAGAAGGCTATGCTCGTACAGAAAAAGTTTACGATAATACATTTGAATGGATCGTTGTATCAACGATTGGTACGATTGCTTTTGCTGCACTTTTAGCCATCGTATTGTTACAAAATATTCGTCTACTTCATGCAAGACTTGCTAAAATGGTTGATGCCAAAACATACGAGTTACAACAACTCAATCGTAATCTTGAGCTTAAAGTGCAACACGAAGTGGATCAGAGTCGTCAAAAAGATCAGATAATGTTTCGTCAATCAAGGCTTGCCTCAATGGGTGAAATGATTGGTAATATTGCACATCAGTGGCGTCAGCCACTTAATGCGATTGTTCTCATTATTCAAAGTTTTCAGATGAAACGCTTGGCAGGGGTAGAACTAAGTGATGAGTTTATTGATAAGCAGGTCACAGAAGGTATTGCATTAGCGTCATTGATGTCACATACCATTGATGATTTTCGCAATTTTTTTAAGCCTAATAAAAATGAAGAGCATTTTAGTGTCAAAGAGACAGTGAAGTATAGCTTGAAGTTAGTAAAAGCGTATTATGCAAAATCGGGCATTGACATTTTTTTAAATTGCGCTCGGGATGTACAGATTAGCGGTTATCCTAATGAGTTTTCACAGGTCCTGATGAATCTTTTTTCTAACGCAAAAGATATTCTTGAAGAGAGAGATATTGAAGAAAAGTATATTGAAATTATCATTACGAAACAGGCAAATAATGCAGTCATTAGCGTGATAGATAATGGCGGTGGGATTAGTGAAGAGGTTCAAGATAGAATGTTTGAACCTTATTTTACGACCAAACATAAATCCTCAGGCACAGGTATAGGATTATACATGTCAAAACAAATTATTGAAAAACAGATGAGAGGTAGTATTATTGGAACGAATACATCGTATGTTTTTAGTAATGGCAAGCGTTATGAGAAATGCGCGATTATAACCATTCTCGTACCACTTGATAAAAGGGAGGAAAAATAATATGGATTTTAATGGATTAAAAGATTGTGTAGTGCTATACGTCGAAGATGAAAAATCGGTGCAAATACAAACGCAGATGATTTTAAAAGATTTTGTCAAAGAGGTATATATTGCTTCCAATGGAGAAGAAGGGCTTAAAATTGCTCTTGAGAAAGATATTGATATTATCGTAACGGATATTTTAATGCCTGGAATGAATGGCATTGAAATGCTCAAGAAGCTCAAAAATGAGTATCAACGTAATATCCCAGCGATTATTACAACAGCGTTTACAGAAACAGAGTATCTTATTGAGGCAATTACTCTTAAAGTCGATGGGTTTATTATGAAGCCGATTAATGTCAAAGATTTAATCAGTACGATTTATAGTGCAATGCTCCCTAAATTGCACAGTAAAGAAATTCAAGGGTGTTCTTTTATTATTGAAGGGTTAGCGGCTCTTATTGGTGGTAAAAAAATCGAGATTTTAAAATATATCATCAGTCATTTAGATGATGATAAAATCTTTAATGGTTCATACCAAGATATTATTGATAATATCGGTGTAAGCAAGCCTACCGTTGTACACATGTTTCAGCAACTTATCAAAGTGGGAATTTTGGAAAAAGTCAAAAATAAAATGTATCGTTTTAGAAATACCAAGCTTGTTGGAGATCAATAGATGAAAAAAGTAGTTTTAGTTTTATTTTTAGGGATGTGGAGTGCTCTTATAGCGAGTGAAGTTGTTTTTGAAACAACGCAAGGAACGATTGTTTTTGCATTGAAGCCTGAAGTGGCACCTAAAGCATGTGAAAATTTTGAAGGTTTAGTGAAAAAAGGATACTACAATGGCATATCCTTTCATCGAATTATTAAAGGTTTTATGATTCAAGGTGGTGACCCTACAGGAACAGGCCGTGGTGGTGAATCCATTTATGGAAAACCGTTTGAAGATGAGTTTAAACCCAATATCATGTTTAGCAAACCGGGTATTTTAGCAATGGCCAATGCGGGTCGTAATACGAATGGAAGCCAATTTTTTATTACTACGGTTCCAACACCACATCTCAATGGCAGACACACTATTTTTGGCGAAGTGGTTGAGGGGATGGATGTCGTTCGTAAGCTTGAAAATAGTGTAACTGATGGTAGAGACATGCCTATGCAACCACAAAAAATTATCAAAGCGTATTTAAAATAATTTAAGGTAAAATAGCCCCAATTTCGAAATAATAGAGGAGATGACCATGAAAAAGATCGAAGCGATTATAAAACCCTTTAAACTTGAAGAGGTTAAAGACGCACTGGCTAGTATTGAAGTGACAGGTATGACTGTTAATGAAGTGAAAGGCTATGGAAGACAGCAAGGACACTCTGAACTTTACCGTGGAGCAGAGTATGTTGTAGATTTTTTACCCAAAATTAAACTAGATATCGTTGTTGCTGATGAAAATGTAGACAAAGTAATTTCAACGATTTTAGAAGCAGCAAAGACCGGTAAAATAGGGGATGGTAAGATTTTTGTGAGCGATATTCAAAGAATTATTCGTATTAGGACTGCTGAAGAAAACGAAGATGCTATCTAAACTTTAAGCTTTGTGATTAAATTTTAATCACAAAGCTTTTCCTCTTTCTTGTACAATTATCCGTTACATTTTATTTCACACAAAGGTTATGTGTAATGGATCAGTCTCATATTCAATATATTATTGACACCTTCTTTCTGCTTTTTTCTTCTGTTTTAATTATCTTTATGGTTCCAGGTTTTGCGATGCTTGAAGCTGGCCTTGTTCGCAGCAAAAATGTCTCAGCGGTACTTACAGGCAATGTTATGCTTTATGCTATAACCTCTTTTATTTTTTTACTTTGGGGTTACAATAGTATGTTTGGAGGAAGTGGTTTCTTTCTTGAAGGTGTGATTGCGGATGGATATAGCCCTTATGCCTATTTTCTATTCCAAATGGCATTTGTGAGTAAAACCGTTTCTATTATGAGTGGAGGGGTTAGTGAGAGAATTCGTATTATTCCTTTTATGATTTTTGCAGTATTGATGAGTGGCTTTATCTATCCTATCGTTGGACATGCCATTTGGGGTGGAGGATTTTTAAAAGACGTGCATGATCTTGCAGGCTGTACCGTTATTCACTCAGTGGGTGGATGGGCGTTGCTGTCGGGTATTTTGGTTTTGGGAGCTAGGCGAGGTCGCTATAGTAAAGAAGGGCAGATACGAGCAATTCCTGCTTCAAATATCCCCCTTGTAACGTTGGGAGGTATGCTTCTTTGGATTGGTTGGTTTGGTTTTAATGGAGGAAGTGCTTTTCATATTTCTAGCATTGAAAATGCTGATCTTGTTGGCTTAATTATCGTCAATACAAACACAGCAGGGCTTGCGGGTGCAATTATTGCAGCAATGATTGTGTATATACAGTATCGAAAGCTTGATATTACGATGATCCTTAATGGTGCATTGGGTGGGCTTGTTGCTATTACGGCAAGTGCTGATGTTGTTGGCCTTTGGGAGCCGATTATCATTGGGGCTGTTGGTGGAGCGCTGGTTATTTTTGCGATTCCTCTTTTTGATAAATTCAAAATTGATGATCCTGTAGGAGCCCTTTCTGTTCATTTGGTCAATGGTATTTGGGGAACAATAGCCGTAGCGCTTTTTGCTAATTTTTCACTGGTTACACAGCTCAAAGGTATTGCTTTAACAGGACTTTTTACTTTTCCTGTCTCCTATATTGCTTTTGTTATCATCAAAAAAGTTATTGGTCTTAGAAGCGATGAAGAGCATGAGTATGTAGGGCTTGATCTTGAAGAGTGTGGCTTAGAAGCGTATCCAGAATTTATTAAATCAAAAGTCTAAGAACAGTGCTATATAGGGAGCTTTTGGCTCCCTGCCTTCTTTACATGTAAACTTATCCCATCGGATATAAAATTTCTTTTTGAACCTTCTCACATTCGTTTAATATTTCAGGGCTCAGCTTTATCTCTAAGGCTTTAAAGCTCTCTTCAAGTTGTGTTGCATAGCGTGCTCCAATAATAGTAGAAGCGACAAAATCAAAGTGCATACTCCACGCAATGGCAAGGGTCACAGGGCTCATACCATATTTTTTTGCAATCTCAATATATTTGGATGTTGCTGCTAATGATTTATTATTGACAAAGCGTTTGTACATCGCTTTTTGTCTGGGCTCTCCTGCTTGTAAATATTCCCCAAAACGGCTTTTAGGATCGATAAACGCTTGGTTATATTTTCCACTAAGAACACCCCCTGCCATCGGCGAATAAGGCAGAAGTGAAATGCTCTCTTTACGGCACACATTGGCAAGTTCGTCTAAAAAGCGGGGATTGAGTAGTGAAAAATTGTTTTGAATGGATTCAAAACGTGCTAGCTTTTCATAATGGGAAATCGTATTTGATTTTGTAAGCCCATAAGCTGTGTCATTGGATGTACCAATGTAGCGAACTTTCCCTGATTTTATCAGTTCATCAAAGGCTCGCATCGACTCCTCTTTGGGTACTACTTCATCAGGCCAATGAACTTGATAAAGATCAATGTAGTCTGTTTTGAGACGTTTCAAACTTCCTTCAACTGCTTTTTGGATATGAAAACGATCAATCGCTGTGTAGCCATGACGAATCGGTGGCACAAACCAACCATTCGCTGCACCCGCAATTTTGGTTGCTAAAATGATGCTTTCACGTGGTTTGGTGGCAAGCCATTCACTAATAATCTCTTCAGTTACACCCGCATAACTCTCTTTGGGAGGTACTGGGTAAAGCTCAGCGGTATCAAAAAAATTAATGCCTCGATCATATGCCGTATCGAGGATTTTGAACGATTCTGCCTTGTTGCTCCAACTGCCAAAGCTCATTGTCCCCATACAAATAGGGGTAACTCTTAGTCCACTTTTCCCTATGTAACGATATTCCATCTCTTGCCTTTTCTCTTTTTTCAAAGTATAACATTTTGGTGATGCTTTGATATAATTAAATATCTTCAAATAAGATCAAAAAGGTTTTGAATGACTCACACACTTTTTTCCCCTTTAGATATGCATTTACATCTACGCGATGAAGCGATGCTTAAAGTGGTTGCACCCTTGAGCGCGCATAGTTTTGCGGGTGGTATCATCATGCCCAATGTTGTTCCACCTATCACAACAATTGAGGCGGTTATCGCCTATAAAGAGCGCATTATAAGCGCCATTGGCAATAACGTTTTTGATCCTTTGATGACACTTTTCTTTCGTTCGGATTATACGCGTGAATTTTTAGAAAAAGCAGCTTTACATGTAAAGGCTTTGAAGCTTTATCCCTCCGGCATTACAACCAATTCTGAGGGGGGTGTGGCAAGTATGGATATTGAGATACTGCGTCCTGTTTTAGAAGCGATGAGTGATTTAGGGCTTATTTTATGTGTGCATGGCGAAACAAATGGTTTTGTGATGGATCGGGAAAAAGAGTTTGGCTCGATTTATGAAAGTTTGGCTTCTGCCTTTCCTCGCCTCAAAATCATTATGGAACATATCACCACCAAAGAGAGTGTGGCTCTGTTAGACAAATATGAAAACCTTTACGCAACGATCACACTTCATCACTTACTTATCACGCTTGATGATGTTGCAGGGGGGATGCTTCAACCGCACCTTTTTTGTAAGCCCATTGCAAAGCGTTATGAAGACCGCGATGCCCTTTTACATGTAAGCCTTCAAGCCCATTCTAAAGTGATGTTTGGCTCTGATTCTGCGCCTCATCCGATTCATAAGAAAGAGTGCTGTGGTTGTGCCGCAGGTGTTTTTACCGCACCGATTGCCTTGCAAGCATTAGTAGAACTATTTGACAAACATAACGCATTAGCTTCTTTACAAGCGTTTGTCAGTAACAATGCGCAAACTATTTATAGCTACAAACCCCTATATAAAGAGGTTGTCTTAGAAAAAACACCTATGATAATAACACACAGTTATGGTGATGTCGTTCCAATGTTTGCTAACGAAACATTAGCTTGGAGCATCAAACATGTCCTATAAACTCCTTATTTTAGAAGACAATACTTTATTGCTTCAAACACTGGAAGATTTTTTAGGTGAACATGATTTTGTGTGTACTTTAGTGAAAAGTGGAAAAGACGCCCTAAAACAGTGCTATGAAAACAAGTTTGATCTCTATCTTTTAGATGTTAAAGTGCCAGACCTTAGTGGATTTGATTTTCTAAAAGAATTACGCGCATCAGGGGATCGTACTCCTGCTATTTTTGTAACGTCCCTGAGTGATCAAGAAAGCCTTACCAAAGGGTTTATGATAGGAGGAGATGATTACATTAAAAAGCCATTTGATCTAGGAGAACTTTTATTACGTATAAAAGCTCTCCTAGCGCGTGCTAAAG
>JAVHRG010000223.1:0-2592 GCA_036171535.1 Sulfurospirillum sp.
CAACTTCATGACCAAAATTTCGATATAAGTTATAAATGTTGATATTGGGATAGGTAAGTATTAATGTTTGAAGCGTTTGAAGTGTGGCATCGGTACTGCCATCGTTGACACACATATATTCAAATGTAACCACGTCTTTAAGTGCCGTTTCCACTTTAAAAAGTTCTTGAAATAATTTAAGAAGATTGCCTTCTTCATTGTATAAAGAGATCACAATGCTAACTAATGGAAGTTTCATTGTATATTCCTAAGAAAAACAAATTTTTTATAGATCCAATAATTCTGTATTGCCACTAGTGCTGACGTCATGAGTTGTGATACAAGAGCATTGAAATGCAGTGTCGTATAGATGAGTGTGAAGAGAAGCATATTGCTCACAAAAGATATGGCAACACTCATGCAATATTTGAAAATTGAAGTGTGATGTTTGGTATTGGAATCAAACGTATAATAGTATTGGAAAATGTAGTTAACTACAGCACCTAACACCATTCCAAAAGCGGTTGCAAGAATCGCATTAACCCCTAACCACACTAAAAAAGTCATGCTGGAAAGATGAATCAGTGTAGCCCCACCGCCACTCATAACAAAACGTTTAAGCTGTTTCCAATCCACATCATACTCCCAAAAATCATGCTCAAAAAATTGATCTTAACCTAAACGTTAATGGATTATTGTCACGTTTTTCTTAACAGGAATCTTTGATGATATAGTAGAAGATTTAGATGAATTCAAAATGAATACTTTTTAATATATTATTGAAAATTACCCCCTAAGGCAGAAATCAATGAAATCGTTGCAAGAACTTGTCTGTTTTGAAGGTTAAGAACGGTGATTTGATTGCTTAAAAGCGATGTTTGTGCCACAACAACACTCGTATAGTTCACAATACCTTGTCGATACTGATACATGTTGAAGTCAAATGCTTGTTGTGCCAAGTCAACGGCTTCTTGTTGTACTTTAACTTCTCTTGAGAGCGTTTCAAGTGTGGCTAGGGCATCTTCAACTTGTTGGAATGCAGTTAAGACACTTTGGCGGTACGTAGCAATATTGGCTTCATACGTACTTTGTATCTGTTTCAAATTGGCTTCTCTTAGCCCTGCATCAAAAACAGTTTGCGAAAGTGCTCCTCCCACGGCCCAGATAAGGTTTGGTTTTGAAATCAACGAGGAAAGCACGTTACTTTCATAGCCACTCGAAGCGGTAAGGTTGAAGGTTGGGAACCATGCATCTTGAGCAATGCCAACTTGAATATTGGTTTGCTTCATCCTTCGTTCCGCTGCCGCGATGTCAGGTCGTCGCTCCAAGAGTTCCGAAGGCAGAGAATAGGGAATATCGGGTAAAACAATAGGCAGTTTTGCGTTTGCTTGTATTGAAAATGCAGAAGGCGTTTTGCCGATTAATGCGGCAATAGCATGTTCTAGCTGTTGTCTTTGCGCATGCAGATCAATTTTTTGTGCTTCAACGCTTTTCATTTGTGCTTGTGCTGTGATGACATCTTTTTTGGTGACGATGCCTGCATTGTATTGATTTTGTGTAATTTTAAGGGATCTTTCATAGGCTTCCAGCGTTTGGTGTAAAAACGCCTCTTGCGCATCCACATTTCTCAACTGAAAATAATTTTGTGCTAAAAGTGTCTGCGCTGAAAGTTTTGCGGCTTCTAAATCGTTTAAACTCGCTTCTGCACTGAGTGAATAGGCATCCACTAAACGGTGTGTATCACCCCAAATATCAGGTGCCCATGATGCTTGAAGGGGGAGCTTATAATCTGTTGAGCGTTTTTGTTTATTCGTTGAATTAACACCCGCAGAGGCTTGTGAGCGAGATACGTCTGCTCCCACACTAAGGGTTGGAAATAGGGATGCTTGAGAAGACTCAACAATCGCTAAAGCTTGTTTGTATAAGGCTTCGTATTTGCTGATGGATGGATTGAAGCGTGATAACTCTTCCATTAAAGCATTCAGTTCCGTATCGTGATACATCTCCCACCAAGCCCCACGAACAGCATTATCATTAGGCGTTGCTTTTTTCCAATTTCCTTCTTCATGATAGGCTTGTGGAATAGCAACGGCTGTTGGTACGGAAGGCGTATTTTGTTGGGCACATCCTATAAATAATGTATTGGTGACAAGCAGTATTGATAAAATGGAGTATCTCATAATCAATTAACCTTTCATGAGTTGAGGTGACTTGGAAAATTTCGAACGAATTTTTTCACCGTATAGATAAATGACGGGTGTTGTATAGAGTGTTAAAAGCTGACTCAAGATTAAACCACCAACGATTGAAATACCGAGTCCTTGACGTAATTCTGCACCATCACCAAATCCTATAGCAAGGGGAATAGCCCCTAAAAGTGCTGCCATCGTCGTCATCATAATAGGTCTAAAACGCAAACTACACGCTTTTTGAATGGCATCCATCGCGGATAACCCTTCATTTCTTTGAGCAGCGATCGCAAAGTCGATCATCATAATGGCATTCTTTTTGACGATGCCTATGAGTAAAATAACACCAATAAGGGCAATGATATTAAATTCTGTGTGAAAAGCCATGAGGGCGAGCAATGCACCCACCCCTGCGGAAGGCAAT
>JAVHRG010000224.1:0-2587 GCA_036171535.1 Sulfurospirillum sp.
TTTACATAAAATTTACATAGGGGGACTAAGATAGTCATACTTAAATCTTAGATAAAGGATAAAAGATGACTCAAGTGCTTAGCCGAAGAGGATTTATAAAACTCTCTTCTACCGCTGCTGCAGTTGCTAGTCTCTCAAGCATTCCAGGAACACTGGGTGCAATGGAAGAGAGTCAAAAGCACTACAAAGGCAATGCCAAATTTACACCAAGTATTTGCGAGATGTGTACAAGTTCATGTACCATTGAAGCACGTGTGGAAGATGGTAAAGGTGTGTTTATTCGTGGTAATCCAGCTGATAAAGGAAGAGGCGGTAAAGTCTGTGCTCGTGGTGGTTCAGGGTTCAATCAACTGTACGATCCACAACGATTAGTCCATCCTATTATGCGTGTAGGTGAGCGTGGTGAAGGAAAGTGGAAAGTGGTCAGTTGGGACGAAGCTTACACTTTTATAGCCAAAAAGCTTGAAGAGATCAAACAAAAACACGGTGCACATACCGTAGCATTTACGGCACGTAGTGGTTGGAACAAAACATGGTTCCATAACTTGGCGCAAGCGTATGGTTCGCACAACCTCTTTGGGCATGAAGCAACCTGTCCTTTGGCGTATGATTTAGCAATGGATGATATTTTTGAAAATGGCGTCAGTCGTGATTTTGCCAAAGCAAAATACATCATTAACCCAAGCCATAACGTCTTTGAAGGTATTGTTATCTCGTATGCGCGTCAATACATGGAAGCGTTAGAACACGGTGCCAAAGTCATTTCTCTTGATCCAAGACTTTCAACGATGGCAGCAAAAGCGAGTGAATGGTATCCGATTAAACCGGGTCATGATCTTCCTTTTGTCCTTGGATTTATTCATACGCTTATCAACGAAAACCTTTACAATAAAAAATTCGTTGAAAAATACTGTGAAGGCTTTGAAGAGCTTAAAGCTTCTGTCGCTGAGTTTACGCCTGAGAAAATGGCAACCGAGTGCGACATTTCAGCCGATATTATCAAAAAAATGGCGCGTGAATTTGCCAAAGCAGCGCCTAAAGCGATTTTCGATTTCTGTCACAGAGTCACCTTAACACCCCAAGAGTTGGAACTTCGTCGTGCGATTATGATGTGCAACGTTTTAGTGGGTGCAGTGGAGCAAGAGGGTGGTTATTACCTTAATAAAGGTGCAGGTTTCTACAATAAATTCCTTGGCGAAGCTGATGCCAAAGCACCCGTACTTAAAAAACCAAAAATTCCTGCCTATCCAAAAGTAGACGTACCACGCATTGATCGTATTGGTGAAAAAGACAGTGAATTTTTCTTGGCGAAAAAAGGAAACGGGATCGTTACCTTAATTCCTAAAGCAACCTTAGAAGACCTTCCAGGAGTTCCTTACAGACTTCATGGTTGGTTCATCGCACGTAACAATCCTGTCATGACACAAAGCAATACTGAAACAGTCATCAAAGCCATTAAAGCGATGGATTTAGTTGTTGTTATGGACATTCAAGTTTCCGATACTGCTTGGTATGCTGACATCGTTCTTCCAGACACTACGTATCTAGAAAGAGATGAAGAGTTTAATGCGGGTGGAGGCAAAAATCCAAGTTATGATGTAGGTCGTCAAAAAGTGGTTGAGCCTATCGGTGAATCACGTCCTGGTTGGAGAGTGGCCAAAGAGTTAGCGGAAAAAATGGGTTTAAGTGCCTACTTCCCTTACAAAGATATTGAAGATTACCGTTTACAACAAGTCGGGGACAATATTGATCTTTTGGCAAGACTTAAAGCAACGGGTATGGCGAGTTTTGGTGTTCCTTTGCTTCTTCAAGACAAAAAAAGTGTGGCTGAATTTGTAAAAAAATATCCTAGTGCAGCCAGTAAGGTGAATGAAGAAGGTACGATTGATTTCCCTCATAAAATCAAACTATTCAGCCCTGAATTAGAAGCCGTTTCTAAAAAAGGTGCGTTAAGTTACGAGCCTTATAAATATAAAGAAGCCGATGAACTCTATTTTATCAATGGAAAATCAGCGGTTCGTACCAATGGTCACAATGGTAATAACCTTTGGCTCAATAATCTCTGTGATGATGCAAGCGTATGGATTCACCCTAAAACGGCGGAACGTCTTGGCATCAAAAACGGTGATAATATCGAAGTCTCTAACAAATATGCGACACAAAAAGGCAAAGCGCTTGTTACCAAAGGTGTGAGAGAAGATACCGTGTTTGCTTACTTTGGGTTTGGTCACATTAGTAAAGAGCTCAAACGAGCTTATGGCAAAGGTGTTAACAGCAATACGCTTTATTCGCCTTTGGTATCGCCAAATTCAGGTATGAACCTGCATGTCGTTGGCGTCAAAGTCAAAAAAGCGTAAGGGGAGGAAAGAACAATGGCAAAAAAATATGGAATGATCCACGATAATAATCTTTGTATCGGTTGTCAAGCATGCAGTATTGCGTGCAGGTCTGAAAATCAAATACCAGAATCTGTGTATCGTTTACAGGTTTGGGTTAAAGAAGAAGAGTATCCTAATGGCACACTTGGCTATGAGTATCACCGCCAATCGTGTGTTCAATGTGAGAATACACCGTGTGTGAGTGTTTG